>JBOGZM010000219.1:0-3694 GCA_050697255.1 Solirubrobacterales bacterium | reverse complement strand
GCTGCGCCGCACGCAGCGCGAGCTCACCCGCCGGCTGCGGCTGGCGGTGGGCGGCGACGTGCGGGCGGGCCGCGCCACCACCGCGGAGCTGGCCCAGGGCGACAGGCTGTACCACCGCATCGACGAGTTGCGCGCCAGGATCAGCGCCGAGGCCGCCGACGCCAACGCCGCCGGAGACACCAAGATCGCAGTCGTGACCGGCAGCGCGGTCGGCTTCGTGGTCGTCCTGCTGATGCTGTTCCAGCTCGGTCGCGTGCGGATCCGGCGGATGCGGCGCGACACGGCGATGAGAGAGGCGCTGCACGAGGCGACCCGCGAGAGCGAGGAGCGCTACCGCTATGTCACCGACCTCGTGCCCGACCAGATCTTCACGATCGGCCCCGACGGGCGGTTCGACTACATGAACGAGCGCACGGCCGCGTTCCTCGGAAGGGGACTCGAGGAGGGAGCCGATCGGTGGCTCGACCTGCATCACCCCGACGACACGCTGCACGTGCAGATGACGTGGTCGAACGCGATGCACGCCGGCGAGCCGGTGGAGGTGGAGTCCCGCATGCGGGGCGCCGACGGCGAGTACCACTGGATCCTCACGCGCGCCATCCCGCAGCACGGCGCCGACGGCGAGATCGTGCGCTGGTTCTGCTCGGGCACCGACATAACCGGTCGCCAGCGCCACGAGCAGGACCTGCGCGAAGCGCGCCAGCGGCTGGCGGAAGCCCAGGGAATCGCGCACATCGGAAGCTGGGAGTGGGACGTCGTGCAGGACCGGGTGGAGTGGTCCGACGAGCTGCACCGCCTGTACGGAGTGCCGGAGGACGCACGCCTCGGCTATGAGTCCTTCCTCGACCTCGTGCACCCGGATGACCGAGAGCGGATCGAGACGGTGATCGGGGCCGCCGTCACCGAGCCCCGCTCCTACGAGTTCGAGTGCCGCATCATCCGCCCCGACGGTGAGGAGCGGCACTTCTTCAGCCGCGGCCACGTCCTGACCGACGACGACGGCCGCCCCGCGCGGCTGGTTGGCGTGTCCCAGGACATCACCGACCGGGTACGCGCCGAGCGGGAGCGGGACCGGCTGGAGGCAGAGCTCCATCAGACGCAGCGGCTCGAGAGCATCGGACAGCTCGCGGGCGGGGTGGCGCACGACTTCAACAACCTGCTGGCGGTGATCCTCAACTACGCCGGCTTCGTCAGGGACCGCGCTTCCGACCCGGCCGTCCAGGAGGACGCCGCCGAGATCGAGCGGGCCGCCGAGCGGGCCGCCGCGCTGACACGGCAACTGCTGACGTTCGGAAGCCGCGAGGTCGTGCGCCCCACGAACCTCGACCTGAACGAGGTTCTCCACGACATGGCGAACCTGCTGGGCCGCACGCTCGGCGACAGGGTCACGCTGGAGCTCCGGCTTGCCGGCGAGCTGTGGCAGGTTTGTGCCGACCGGGGCCAGCTGGAGCAGGTGCTGATCAACCTCGCGCTCAACTCCCGGGATGCGATGCCTGCGGGTGGAGCGTTGAGGATCGAGACCTGGAACGTCGAGGGCCGCGGCGGACGCGGGCCGCGGGTGCGCCTGGTCGTGCGCGACGACGGCGGCGGCATGACGGCGGAGGTGCGCGAGCACGCGTTCGAGCCGTTCTTCACCACCAAGGCGACCGGCGAAGGGACCGGCCTCGGGCTTGCAACGGTCTACGGCATCGTGAAGGGCGCCGGCGGCGACGTGACCATCGACAGCGAGCCGGGCCGCGGTGCCCAGGTGACCGTAGAGCTTCCGGCGGTGGTGAGCCCGGTGTCACGTGCCGGGCAAGACATCCCCAGCGGGGCGCGGCGCGTGCTGCTCGTCGACGACGAGGAGCCGGTGCGCCGGATCGCCTCCCGAATCCTGGCGCGGCATGGATACGACGTCGTCGCGCCCGCGACCCCGGAGGAGGCGCTCGCGATGGTGTCGGCCGCGACCGGTGGTGAGTTCGACCTGCTGGTGACCGACATCGTGATGCCCCAGATGTCGGGACCGGACCTCGTCGCACGCGCACGCGAGTCCCGGCCGGGCCTGAAGGTGCTGTTCATGTCGGGCTACTCGGACCGCGCGGGTGAGGTCGCCGGAGAGGCCGTGTTCCTCTCGAAGCCGTTCGACGAGCAGGCGCTGCTGGACAAGGTGCGCGAGGCGCTCGCCGACGAGAACATCGAGCAAACACAGGTCACGGCCTGAGGCCGCGCCGCTTGGGCCCGTCGCCCAGCTCGTGCCGCACCAGCTCGTGCGCGCGCTCGGCCCAGTCACACAGGAGCGGCCGCGTGTCGCGCGGGTCGATGATCTCCTCGACCCCGAACCGCTCCGCCGTGCGGAACGGGGAGCGAACGGCGTTCAGTCGTGCCTCGATCTCCGCCCGCAGCGCGACCGGGTCCGCGGCCGCCTCCAGCTCGCGTCGATAGGCGGCCTCGATGCCACCCTCGATCGGCAGCGATCCCCAGTCGCCGGAGGGCCAGGCATAACGTAGGTTCAGGCGCTCGGCGTGGCCGTGGGCCGCGCCCGCGACGCCGTACACCTTGCGCACGAGGACGGACACCCACGGCACCGTGGCCTGGTACACCGCCACCAGCGCGCGGGTGCCGCGCCGGATCGTCCCGCGCTTCTCGGCATCCGTGCCGATCACGAACCCGGGCTGGTCCACGAAATTCACGACCGGTAGCCGGAACTGGTCGCACAGGTCCACGAACCTGACCATCTTCTCCGAGGCGTCGGCGGTCAGGCCGCCACCGTAGTGGTTCGGGTCTGAGCACAGGACGCCGACCGGGCGCCCCCCGAGCCGGGCCAGGACGGTGATCAGCGGCCGTCCGTAGGCCGCGCCCAGCTCGAACACCGACCCGCGGTCGAGCACCGCCTCGAGGATGCGACGGGCCCTGTAGGGCTTGCGGCGCTCGCGGGGCACGAGCGACAGCAGATCCTGCTCGCGACGGTCGGGCGGGTCGTCGGTCGCGACGACCGGCGGAAGCTCCCACACGTTCTGCGGCAGATAGGAGAGGAAGCGGCGCAGCTGCGCGAGCGCGTCGTCCTCGTCCGCCGCCTCGTTGTCGACCGCGCCGGCCCGCGCCTGCGCCCGCGCGCCGCCCAGCTCCTCCTTGCCGGGCGCCTCCCCCATCGCAGCCGCGACCACCGGGGGACCGGCGACGAACAGCTGCGCGGTCCCCCGCACGATCACGGAGAAATGCGCGGCCACTACCCGTGCGGCGCCCAGCCCGGCGACGGGCCCGAGGGCCGCCGCGACGACCGGGACGGTGGAGAGGTTCTGGGCCGCCGTCTCCCAGCCGGGTATGAACGGGACGTAGGTGAATCCCATGGTCTCGAGGGACTTCACGCTCCCCCCTCCCCCGGTGCCGTCCACGAGCCGCACGAGCGGCAGCCGCAGCTCGGCCGCCATCCGCTCCGCATAGACCATCTTCTGCCAGATCGCCGCGTCGGCGGCGCCCCCGCGGACCGTGAAGTCGTCCGCCTGGACGACCGCCCGCCGGGCCTCCACGCGACCTAGCCCGACGACCACGTTCGCGGGCAGGAACTCGGTCAGCTCGCCGTCCTCGTAGGCGCCCCAGCCCGCGAGCGCGCCCGTCTCGTGAAAGGTGCCCGCGTCGAACAGCCGCGCGACCCGCTCCCTGACGGTCAGCCGGCCGCTGCGGCGCTGGCGCTCGACGCGCTCCTCCCCGCCCATCC
>JBOGZM010000218.1:0-1548 GCA_050697255.1 Solirubrobacterales bacterium | reverse complement strand
CTGGATGCGCTGAAGACGGTCGGCTCCCAGAGGGGCGTGCGGGCCGTCCTGCTGACCCGGCACCCCGAGCAGCAGCGAGCCGCCGCGGCTCTCGAACTGCCGAACTGCATCGTGCCGACCCGGGCGATCGATTCGCGCTCGCTCATGTACAACGCCGACCTCGTGATCGGGGCCGGAGGGACGATGACCCGCGAGGCCGCTCTGCTCGGCGTCCCCACGTTGACCGTGTACGCTGGCACTCCCCCGGCCGTGGACCGGGCGCTCGAGTCCCAGGGTCGGCTCAGTCGTCTCCTGGGCCCGGAGCAGGTCGCATCAGTGCAGAAGAGGGCCCGGGAGCCAGTGCCGCTCGAGGAGCTGCGTGTGCGCAGCGAGGCGATCATGGACGTGTTCCTCGACGAGCTGCTGCGCGTCGGGTAGCAGCGGGCATAAGGTTCGCCGCGTGAAGCAGGTGGCGCAGCGGCTTCGCGACGGCCGGGTCGAGGTGCTGGAGGTCCCGGAGCCCGCCCTCACTCCGGACGGAGTGCTCGTAGACGTGCGCGCCAGCCTGCTCAGCGCGGGAACCGAGCGCAGCAAGGTCGAGACCGGTCGCAAGTCTCTCGTCGGGAAGGCCCGCGAGCGGCCCGACCAGGTGCGCCAGGTGGTCGACAAGGCCCGCCGCGACGGTGTCCGGGCGACGGTTGACGCGGTGCGCACGCGGCTCGACCAGCCCGCCCCGCTGGGATACTCGGCCACCGGTGTCGTGCTGTCCGTGGGCGCCCGGGTACGCGACCTTGCCCCCGGCGATCGCGTCGCGTGCGGCGGAGGCGGCTACGCCGTCCATGCGGAGGTCGTCCACGTGCCGGGGAACCTGTGCGTGCGCCTCCCCGACGGCGTGGCCTTCGAGCAGGGAGCCTTCGCGACGGTCGCGAGCGTCGCGCTGCACGGCGTGCGCCAGGCCGATGTCCGGTTGGGCGAACGCGTCGCCGTGATCGGGCTCGGGCTGGTGGGACAGCTCGCCTGCCAGATGCTGCGGGCGGCGGGGTGCGAGGTGCTCGGGATCGACCTGTCGGAGGAGGTGGTCGACCACGCTCGGGAGGTGGGGGCGGTGGACCACGCGGTGACCAGGAAGCGGCTGGAACCGGAGGTCCTGCCGGAGGCGGGACGCTGCGATGCCGTCCTGATCACGGCAGCGACCCCGTCCGACGACCCGGTGGAGCTCGCCGCCGAGCTGTGCCGCGACCGCGGCCGGGTCGTGGTCGTGGGTGACGTGGGCATGAACGTGCCGCGCGCCCCCTACTACGAGAAGGAGCTCGAGCTTCGTATCTCCCGCTCCTACGGCCCGGGCCGCTACGACCGCTCCTACGAGGAGCGGGGGCTCGACTACCCGATCGGGTACGTGCGCTGGACCGAGCGCCGCAACATGGAGGCCTTCGTGCACATGCTGGAGGCCGGCAAGCTCGACGTCACAGGGCTCGTGAACGAGCGGGTCAGGATCGACGACGCGCCCGCCGCCTACCGGGGCCTGATCGAGAAGCGCGGCTCGCCGCTGGGGATCCTCCTGCTCTATGA
>JBOGZM010000217.1:0-4129 GCA_050697255.1 Solirubrobacterales bacterium | reverse complement strand
CGGTCGAGCTGATGCGGTTCGTGCTGGATGACGCCGAGCACGGCGCGGCGAACGGAGAGGTCCTGGAGCGCTGGCTGGCCGACTGGGTGCCGCTCGCCGAGGATGCCGCGCTTGCGCTGCAGGCGGTGTTCGCGGACCTCCCGGACGGCATCCCGTTCGACGACGCGCGCGTCAACGTGCGCATCGACGTGGACGAGCTCTTCGACGAAAGCGGCCTGGCCCAGCCGGCCGCCGCCGGAGCGAACTCGTGAGCGGGCAGGAAACCTACGACTACGTCGGCATCGTGATGGCGAAGAGCGAGGAGGGCGACGCGGTCGCGGCCGCGGTCGGTCAGCGAGAGGGAGTCGAGATCATCGAGAATCCCTCGTTCTGGGACATCCGCGCGAAGGACCGCCTGATCATCGACTTCGACGACGTCGGCGAGGAGCTGGGGTTCGAGGTCGACGGCTACGCGATCCAGCACGAGATGTCCACCCACTACGGGCGGCTCGTGACGACGGATGACGCGCTGATGCTGTTCTCGGATCCCGTCGAGGCGATGGACCACTTGATGAAATGAGGAGAGAAGAATGAGTGAGTTGACCGACGCCAGGCGCACAGTTCTGCGAGCGGTGTGCGACACCGTCGTGCCGAGCATCCCGCATGAACCGGACCCGACGGGTGTGTGGGGGCGAAGTGCCACCGACATGGGCGCCGACCAGGGCATCGAGGAGGTGTTCGGCACCCTGCCCGACGACCAGCGGGAAGGGATGATGGAGCTGCTCGACGCGCTCGAGCAGCAGGGCATCACGCGCGTGTCACACCGCTCGCGCGAGCAGATCCTGCGCAACGTCGCGATGGCCGGCCCCGAGGCGGCGGCCGGGGTGTCGACGCTGATCGGGCTGACCCTCTTCATCACGTACGGCGCACCCGATCCGGAGACCGGCCAGAACCCGAACTGGGAGACGTTCGGCTATCCGGGCCCGACGGGCGCCCCTCCTGCCACCCCGAGGACGATCGAGCCCATCGAGCCGGACGGGGACCAGCTCACGCTCGAGGCGGACGTCTGCATCGTGGGCTCGGGCGCCGGCGGCGGCGTGATCGCCGGCACTCTCGCGCAGCGTGGCCTCAAGGTGTGCGTCGTCGAGGCCGCCGGCTACTTCAACGAATCGGACTTCAACCAGCTCGAGCTCTCGGCCTACGAGGACATGTACTGGCGCGGTGGCCCACAGCCGACGGCGGACTTCAACGTTACCGTCTACGCGGGCACGGGCCTCGGCGGGGGGACGGTCATCAACTGGACCAACTGTCTGCGCACGAGGCCGTGGGTGCGCGAGCAGTGGGCGCGCGAGCATGGCCTCGAGGGCGTCGACGGGCCCGACTACGACCGCCACCTGGACGCGATCTTCCAGCGCCTGTCGGTCAACGACCGTTGCTCGGACCTGAACGGGCCCCATCAGCGCATGCAGGAAGGGGCGGAGGAGCTCGGATGGTCGTTCCAGACGATTCTGCGCAATGCGGACGAGAGCTGTTACGACCCGGCGTCGGCGGCCTACATCGGCTTCGGCGACCAGTCCGGGTCGAAGCTCAGCACGCAGCGCACGTATCTCCAGGACGCCTTCGACGCCGGCGCGGACATCGTCGTGCGCTGCACCGTCGAGCGCGTGCTCGTGGAGAACGGAAAGGCGGCCGGCGTCGAGGGTACGTGGACCGATCCGGAGACCGGTCGCTCGGCGCGGGTGACTGTCCGCGCGCCGCAGGTGGTGGTGGCCTGCGGGTCGCTCGAGTCGCCGGCGCTGCTGCTGCGCTCGCAGATCGGCGGGCCGGCGGTGGGCAACTACCTGCGCATCCATCCCTGCACCGCGATCTTCGGCATCTATGGTGAGGACCAGCAGGCCTGGTGGGGGCCGCCACAGGCGGCGCTCGTGGACGAGTTCGCGGCGGTCGAGGACGACTATGGCTTCCTGATCGAGACGACGCAGTACGCGCCCGCGCTCGTCGGCTCGGCGCTGCCCTTCACCGGTGCCGCGCGGCACAAGGAGATGATGGAGCGGGTTCGCTACGGCGGCACCTTCATCGGCCTGCTGCGCGACCACGGCCACGGCCGCGTCGAGATCGACGGCGACGGCCAGGCCGTCGTGTACTACGACCTCACCGATGAGCTCGACATCCGCAACACGCACCGCGCGATCGACGCCCAGACCCGCCTGCATGCCGCCGCGGGCGCGCGCGAGATCCAGCCGATGGCCGCGGGCGCGCCGCGCTGGCGTGACGGGGACGACCTCGACGAGAGCATCGCGCGCTGGCAGCGGGTGCCGCTCAGGGCAGGAGGGTTCCGGCTCTTCTGCGCCCACCAGATGGGGACGTGCCGGATGGGGAAGGACGCCAATACGAGCGTCGCCGACCCGTGGGGCCAGCTGCATGACGCCAAGGGCGTGTGGATCGGCGACGGGAGCGCATTCCCGACGTCCTCGGGAACGAATCCGATGATCTCGATCATGGCGCTCGCGCATCGCACGGCGGAGGCAATTGCAGCCGATCGGAGCGGCTCCACGACCCGCAAGGCAGAAGCCGCAGTCAGCTAGGGGACTTCGACCAAAGGAGACGCAATGGCGGTAGCCGCCGACATCCAGGTACGCGACAAGCTCTTCATCGGGGGCGAGTGGGTCGCTCCCGCGGGCGGGGAGACGATCGACGTCGTCAACGCCTCCACGGAGGAGGTGATGGGCCGCATCCCTCAGGGCACGCCGGAGGACGTGGACCGCGCGGTCGCGGCCGCCCGAGGGGCCTTCGAGAGCTGGTCGCAGACCGGCCTGGTCGAGCGCGCGGAGCTGATCCGCGCGATCGCCGCCGGCCTCGCCGCCCGCCGCGACGAGATCGCGGCCACGATCTCGCAGGAGCTCGGCATGCCGATCGTCCAGTCCACGGCGATCCAGGCCGGTCTGCCGACGATGACGTTCACCTCCGTGCCCGACCTGCTGGAGGACGTCACCTGGCGGGAGGAGATCGGCAACTCGGTCGTCGTGCGCGAGCCCGTCGGGGTGGTCGGCGCGATCACGCCCTGGAACTACCCGCTGCACCAGATCGCCGCCAAGGTGGCCCCGGCGCTCGCGGTCGGCTGCACCGTCGTGCTGAAGCCGAGCGAGGTCGCGCCGCTGAACGCCTTCATCCTGGCCGAGATCATCGAGGAGGTGGGGTTGCCGGCCGGGGTCTTCAACCTGGTCACGGGAACCGGCCCGGTGGTGGGCGAGGCGATCGCCTCGCACCCCGGGGTGGACATGGTGTCGTTCACCGGGTCCACCCGCGCCGGGCGGCGCGTCAGCGAGCTCGCCTCGCAGAGCGTGAAGCCGGTTGCCCTCGAGCTGGGCGGCAAGTCGCCGAACGTGATCCTCGATGACGCGGAGCTGGAGGCGGCCGTCACGGACGGCGTCGCGAAGTGCTTCCTGAACTCGGGCCAGACCTGCAGCGCGCTGACCCGGATGCTGGTGCCGCGCGCCCGCCTCGATGAGGCGGAGCGAATCGCTGCGGCGGTTGCGGACGCCTACACGGTCGGCGACCCGTTCGACGAGGGCATCCGGCTCGGGCCGCTCGTGTCCGACGCCCAGCGGGAGCGCGTGCGCGGCTACATCCGCAAGGGCGTCGAGGAGGGGGCCCGGCTCGTGACGGGCGGCGAGGAGCCGCCCGCGGGTGCCGAGCGCGGCTATTTCGTCCGGCCGACGGTGTTCTCCGACGTGCGCACCGACATGACGATCGCCCAGGAGGAGATCTTCGGGCCCGTGCTGTCGATCCTGCCCTACAAGGACGAGGAGGACGCGGTCCGGATCGCGAACGACTCCCAGTACGGGCTCGCCGGCGGTGTCTGGTCGGCCGACGAGGAGCGTGCGCAGCGCGTCGCGCGGCGAATCCGCACGGGCCAGGTCGAGATCAACGGCGGCGTCTTCAACCCGCTGGCGCCGTTCGGCGGCTACAAGCAGTCAGGCCACGGCCGCGAGCTGGGCCGCCACGCCCTGGAGGAGTACCTCCAGGTCAAGGCGATGCAGTTCTAGACGAGACCGCGCAGGCTCACCCGGCCGCGACCGGCGCCGCCACCGCGTCGGCGGGGCGCCCGTTCGTGCGCGCCTGCGGCCGGTCGTGCAGCACGGTGCTCGCG
>JBOGZM010000216.1:0-2172 GCA_050697255.1 Solirubrobacterales bacterium | reverse complement strand
GGGTCGGGCCTCCGACCGCCACGGCGCCCAGGCGCCGGGCCTCGCCCGCGACCAGCTCGCCGGTGGCGCGGAAGGCCGCCGGGCGCAGGAGGGCGCGCCGCGCATCGACGTAGTACTGAGCCGTGCGACCGCTCACAAGCGTCACCTCACCGATCACGAGCCCGTCTGCGCGCAGCGCCTCGAGGAGTGTCTCGCGAGCGCTCGGCTGCTGGGGCTCGGACGAGGCCACGGCGGCTATCCTAGCCCGGTCGTCGCGGAGCCCCTGCCCGACTTTTCCGCCTCGGCGCCTGCCCATGCCCTCCCTGCTCAACACCCTCGACCCCTTCAACCTGAAGCAGCAGGTCGCCCGGCTCGACGACATGCGTTCCCTGGGAGAGCGCTTCACGTCGAACGTCGACGCCGCCCGCACGGCGCGCCGCGCGCTGCTGCCGCTGCCGCTGGTCGACCGCCCCCACAGGGCCCAGACCAACATCTTCCCTCCGTTCAAGGCGCGGCCGATCCCCTCGCTGCGCAACAAGAGGGTGGGCCTGCTGCTGTCAGGTGGCAGCGGCGCATGCGTCGCCGCCTGCGGAGTCGCGCGCGCGCTCGAGGAGGCCGGCATCGAGCCGCGGGCGATCTCGGTCTGCTCGGGATCGGCGCTCTGGGGCTCCATGATGGCCGCCGGGCTGACCGCGCAGGAGATGGTGGACCAGTCGCTCAACTGGCAGCCGGAGGACTACCTCGACATCCAGTGGACGCGGATACCGCGCTTCGCCCTCGCCGCCATGCGGGGCTTCACCGGACTTGCCAAGGGTGAGGCGATCGAGAGGCTCTTCGACCGCCAGCTGTGGCACATGACCCTCGGCGAGGCACCGGTCCGGATCTACTCCGAGGTCTACAACATCGATCTCAACCGGCTGGAGGTGTTCGGCTCCAAGCTGACGCCCGACCTCACGATCGCGGAGCTGGTGCGGATCGCGATCGCGCTGCCGATGCTGGTCGAGTCCGTGCGCGTCGAGGGGCACCTGTACGCGGACGGCGGCGTCGTGGACGTGTTCCCGGCCGAGCCGCTGCTAGAGCACGAGAAGCTCGACCTGATCGTGGGCGTCAACACCATCCTGCCGCGAGGGTTCGAGGGAGAGGACATCTCGGGCTGGACCGAGCGCACGATGGGCTTCATGACCGCCAGCCGTCAGATCAGCTACGCCGGTCACCTGGAGCTGGCCCGGCGCAGCGCGCGGCGCATGGGGCGCAAGCTGATCCTGATCGACCCCGTCGACTACACCGAGGTGCACGGGTGGCGGTTCTACGACCTGTTCATCGACAGGCGCAAGTGGCCGCGCCTGATCATGCAGGGATACGAGCACGCGACCAGCGTGCTCGACCGCTACCGGCGCTCGAGCGCGGCCCGCAAGCGCCGCAGCCGACCTGAAGCGGTCCGCGCCCAGGCCTGAACCACTCGGGCGAACGCTCGCGGCGGCCGTTCATTGCGACAACAGGTACGCGAACGCGAGGCTGTTGTTGACCGCGTGCAGGATGATCGGCGGCCACAGCGACTTCGTCTTCTCGAACAGCAGCGCCAGGATGACGCCCAGGATCGCGAGCTGCACCAGCTTGAAGAACTCGAGGTGAATGGCGCCGAAGATGACTGCGCTCAGCAACGCTCCGGGCAACACGCCGAAGCTGTTGCGGAATGCCTGGTACAGGAAGCCCCGGAAGAAGATCTCCTCGGCCAGCGGCGCGACCGCGACCAGGAGCATCCCGGTGGCCACGGCGAGCAGCAGGTTCTCGTCGGCCTTGTCGAGCCCGGTGGGCAGCTGCTCGGACGGGGGATCGACCAGCACCGTGTAGATGGACGTCAGGACGAGGTACGCGACGAGGGCCGCGAAGATCCACCCCAGCGCGGACGATCGGAACGGACGCAGGCCGAAGGTACGGGCGCTCGGTCGGCCCAGGTCGGCGGTCAGGAAGTAGGCCGCCGCGATCATGACGAGGTCCTGGACGATCGTGCCGACGATGATGAAGCCGCCGCTGTCGAGATCCGCGCCGGCAACGGCGAACGGAATCGCCACCAGGCCCGACGCGACTATCACGCCTACGATTCCGACCAGCAGGCCGGTGAAGCCCTTGGATGCCGTGATCCGCTCCGCCAGCTCGTCGCCCGCCGGCCGATCGTCCTGGCCCGGTCCGGAC
>JBOGZM010000215.1:0-2584 GCA_050697255.1 Solirubrobacterales bacterium | reverse complement strand
AGGAACACGAACCCGATCGACTGTGCCGCCGCCAGCGCCACGGTCAGGTATCGCGTGTACTGAGTGATCTTCTGCTGCCCGACCTCGCCCTCCTTCTGGAGCTTCTCGAGCGTCGGCACCGCGACGGTCAGCAGCTGCAGGATGATCGAGGCGGTGATGTAGGGCATGATCCCGAGCGAGAAGATCGCGAAGTTCTGCAGGCCGCCGCCGGAGAACAGGTTCAGGAAGCCGAGGATGTTCGAGCCGCTGAAGCTGTCGCCGACGGCCTCCACCGCGTCGACGTTCACCCCCGGCACGGGCACGAAGGCGCCGAACCGGTAGAGCGCCAGGATCGCGCAGGTGAACAGGATCTTCTTCCGGATCTCAGGGACGCTGAATGCGCTCGCGATCGTGGCGATCAAGCCGCCGCCCTCCGATTCTCATCGACGAGTGTGCAGGTACCGCCCGCCCCCTCGATCGCCTCACGCGCCTTGGCGCTGAACCCGTTCGCGGTCACGACCAGGCTCTTGCGCTCCAGGGCGCCGCGCCCCAGGATCTTCACGGGGACCTGCTTGCGGGTCGCGAGCCCGTGCGTCCGGAGGGTCTCCGGTGTCACCTCGGCGCCGTCGTCGAACCGATTCAGGTCCGCCAGGTTCACGGGCTGGCTGTGGGTCCGGAAGGGCTCGAACGGCATCGACTTCTTCATGTGGGGGCCACGCAGCTTCCGCATCCGCATGTGGAGCGGGATCTGCCCCCCCTCGTAGCCGGCCTTGCGCTTGGTGCCCGAGCGCGCGCCCGCACCCTTCTGGCCGCGGCCCGAGGTCCTCCCGTAGCCGGAGCCCTGCCCGCGGCCGATCCGCTTGCGCGGCTGCCGCGCACCCCGGGGCGGCGCGAGCGTGTGCAGGCCGATCTGCTCGTCGTCAGGCATCCGACCTCGCCGAGTCATCGGTCCCCTGCTCGACCGTCACGAGATGCGAGACCTTCCTCAGCATGCCGCGGATCGCCGGCCCGTCCGCCCGCCGTGAGGAGGAGCCGATGCCTCGCAGCCCCAGCGTCCGCAGGGTCTCGCGCTGCGCGCGGTCGCTGCCGTTCGCGCTTCGCAGTTGCGTGATCAGGACGACCTCGGCCATGCGCTACTCCTGAGCCGCGGTGGCCGCTGCCGGTGCCGTGCTCTCCCCGGTGCCGTCGGCCGACGCTTCCGCGGGGGCCTCGCCCGGCGCCACGCCTTCGGTGCTGCCCGGCGCGGGCTCCTTCGACCGCAGGCCGAGCACTTCCGCGACGGTCTTGCCCCGCAGCTCGGCGACCTCCTCCGGGCGCCTCAGCGAGCGCAGTCCGGTCACCGTCGCCTTGGTCAGGTTGATCGGGTTCTGGGCGCCGAGGCTCTTCGACAGCACGTCCTTGATGCCGGCAAGCTCCAGCACCGCGCGCACGGCGCCTCCGGCGATGACGCCCGTGCCCTCCGATGCCGGCTTGAGGAGCACCTGCCCGGAGCCGTACCGGCCCATCACCTGATGCGTGATCGTCGAGTTGTGCTTGGGCACCCTGAAGAGGCTCTTCTTGGCGCGCTCGACCGCCTTTTGGATCGCGAGCGGGACCTCGTTCGCCTTGCCGTAACCGACACCGACGATCTGGTCCTCGTCGCCCACGACGACGAGCGCCGTGAAGGAGAAGCGGCGGCCGCCCTTGACCACCTTTGCGACGCGGTTGATCGCGACGACGCGCTCCTGGAGGTCGAGTCCCTGGGGGTTTATTCGCTGGTCACGAGCCATCGGCTGAGGGTACTAGACGCTCCCCGCGGCTAGAACCGCAGGCCGCTGCTCCGGGCGCCGTCCGCGAGCGCCTTCACGCGCCCGTGGTACTTGTAGCCGCCGCGATCGAAGATGCACGATTCCACGCCGGCCCCCTTCGCGCGCTCCGCGAGCAGCTCTCCCGCGCGGGTTGCCTGCTCCATCGGCTTCAGGGCGCGCAGGTCCTGCTCGAACCACTGAACCGACGCGATCGTGTTGCCGCGCTCGTCGTCGACGAGCTGCGCGACCACGCCGCGATTGGAGCGGAACACCGACAGCCGCGGGCGCTCTGCCGTCCCCCAGGCACGGGAACGGATCCGGCGGCGGCGGCGCGTGCGACGCTCCCGCTTCTCGATCGTCGCGGTCGTCATGCGCGCTTGCCCACCTTCCGTGCCACGTACTCGCCCGCGTAGCGCACTCCCTTGCCCTTGTACGGCTCGGGCGGGCGGAACTTGCGAACGCGCGCAGCCACCTCGCCAACGGCCTGCTTGTCGATCCCACGCACGATCACCTGCGTCGGCACGGGGACCTCGAAGTCGATTCCCGGCGGCGCCTCCACCCGCACCGGGTGCGAGAAGCCCAGAGCGAGCTCGAGCGTGTTGCCCTTCAACTGCGCGCGGTACCCGACGCCCTGGATCTCGAGCCGTTTCTCGAAACCGTTCGTGACGCCCTCGACCATGTTGAAGATCAGGCTGCGGGTGAGGCCGTGCAGCGCCCGATGCTCCGGGCGGTCCGTGGGGCGCCTTACGAGCAGCGTCGAGTCCTCGCGCTCGATCGAGAGGTCGCGCGACACGGCCTGCGACAACTCGCCCTTGGGT
>JBOGZM010000214.1:0-7336 GCA_050697255.1 Solirubrobacterales bacterium | reverse complement strand
CCCGTGGGTATGGATCGAGACCTTGGGAGGGTCATGGGCACCACGTTGATCTCCGGCGTACGCAGGAGGACTCGTCCTGCGCACGTGCGCCCCGGCTGCATCGGCGCGACGGAGACCGAGCTCTTCGCCCGCTCGCGCTCCGGCGACCCGGACGCGCATGAGCAGCTCGTGTGCCGCTTCCTGCCCATGGCGCGCAGCCTCGCGCGCCGGTATCGCCGTGCCGGCGAGCCGCTCGACGATCTCGTCCAGGTGGCGAGCGTCGCGCTCCTGAAGGCGCTGGCGCGCTTCGACCACGAGCGCAACGTGGCGTTCCCGAGCTATGCGGTCCCCACGATCGTGGGTGAGCTCAAGCGGCACCTGCGCGACACGCGCTGGGCGGCATACGTCCCCCAGCGCATGCGTGAGCGGGTGCTCGAGGTCAACCGCGCGACAGAGTCGTTGCGACCCGCGCTGGGCCGCTCCCCGACGGTGCAGGAAGTGGCGCGGGAGGTACGGATCGAGGCCGCCGAGGTGGCCGATGCGCTGGGTGCCGCAACGGCCCATGACGCCGTCTCGCTGGACTCGCCGGCGTACGGCGCCGGGGCGGAGGCGGGCCCCTCGCTCGCCGACTCGCTCGGGTTCGAGGAGGAGCGCTACGAGCTGATCGACTACGCCGTCACGATCGAGACGGCGCTCAGGGCGCTGCCCCCACGTCAGCGCGCGATCCTACGGCTGCGGTTTCGTGAGGACATGACTCAGGCGGAGATCGCTCGAGCGCTCGGCATGTCGCAGATGCACGTTTCGCGCCTGCTGCGGCAGGCGCTCGACCGGTTGCGAGAGGTCGCCCGGGTGCGTCACGGCCAGTAGCCCCCGTGCGCCCCTATCATGGCGGGATGAACGCCCGCCCAGCCGACCCCGCCGCTTGAGCGAGCGCGAACCTCGCGCCCAGTCCACGCCGCAGTCCGGGGCGCAGAACGAGGGCAAGACCGGCTCCGGGGAGGAGGGCAGGCGGCGGCCCGGCGGGGGCACCCGGGAGGACCGGCGCCTGCTGATCCGCTACCACGAGGAAGGCGACGCGTCGGCCCGCGAGGAGCTGGTGGAGCGATTCCTGCCACTCGCGCGCCAGCTCGCGCGCCGCTACCAGCGCCAGAACGAGCCGCTCGACGACCTCATGCAGGTTGCGAGCATGGGTCTCGTGAAGGCCATCGATCGCTTCGACCCCCAGCGCGGCACCGCCTTCTCCACCTATGCAGTGCCGACCATCCTGGGGGAGCTGAAGCGCTACTTCCGTGACTCGGGGTGGGCGGTGCACGTGCCCCGCGGCATGCAGGAGCGGGTCATGAAGCTCGACCAGGCCTCGCAGGAGCTGCACCGCAAGCTGGGCCGCTCGCCGTCGGCGTCGGAGCTGGCCGACGAGCTCAACCTCACGTCGGAGGAGGTGCTGGAGGCGATGGAGGCCGCGTCCGCGTATGACGCGATCTCGTTGGAGGAGCAGCGGGGAAGCGAATCGCGTGATTCTCAGGAGCCGACCTACGCCGACTCGCTGGGCAAGGAGGAGGAGCGCTACGAGCTGGTCGAGTACGGAGCCACGATCGCCCCGACGATGAAGGCGCTCAGCGAGCGCGAGCGCCTGATCCTGCACCTGCGCTTCGTCGAGGACATGACGCAGTCCGAGATCGCCGACCGGATCGGCGTCTCGCAGATGCACGTGTCGCGCCTGATCCGGCGGGCGCTCGCGCGACTGCGCGCCGTGGCGCGCGAACGCGACCTCGACGGGTGAGCCGCCGCGACAGCCTCGCCCGGCTCGCCGCGGAGGTCGAGTCGTGCACGCTGTGCCCGCGGCTGGTCGGGTGGCGCGAGGCGGTCGCAGCCGACCCGCCCCGGCGATACCGGGGCGAGACCTACTGGGCGCGCCCGCTGCCGGGGTTCGGTGACCCGGCTGCACGGCTGCTGGTCGTGGGCCTGGCGCCCGCCGCGCATGGAGGCAACCGCACCGGGCGCATCTTCACCGGCGACCGCTCCGGGGATTGGCTGTTCGCCGCGCTGCACCGCGCCGGCTACGCGAACCAGCCGACGTCGACGCACCGCGGCGACGGCCTGCGCCTCCAGCGGGCTTACATCGCGGCGGTGGTGCGCTGCGCGCCGCCCGCGAACCGGCCCACGACCGCCGAGCGCGACACCTGCCTGCCGTACCTGGTGCGCGAGCTGGGGCTGCTCGGCGACGTGCGCGTGATCGTGGCGCTGGGGAGCTTCGCGTGGGACGGGGCGCTGGCGGCGCTGCGGCGGGCCGGACTCGAGGTTCCGCGCCCGAGGCCGCGGTTCGGGCACGGGGCAGAGGCGCCGATCGGCCCCTACACGCTGATCGGCTGCTTTCACCCGAGCCAGCAGAACACGTTCACCGGGAAGCTCACCGAGCCGATGATGGACACCGTGTTCGCGCGGGCGCGCGCCGTGTCCGGGTGACAGCCGGCTCGCAGGCCTTGCGGCCGCACGCCGCGCGTGGGTAGGGTCGCCCACGTGAAGGAGCTGGCACCGGGACTGCACCGCCTGAGCGGCTTCCCGCCCGACGCGTTCAACGTCTACCTGCTCGAGACCGACGACGGCGTGGTCGTGATCGACACCGCCACGCGCCACGCGCGGCGCCGGATCCTGCGCCAGCTCGCCGGGCTGCGGTTGGAGGGGATCTTCATCACGCACGCGCATCGCGACCACGCGGGGGCGATGCACGCGGTGGCCGCCGAGACCGGCGCCCCGGTGTGGTCGTCGGCCGAGGACGCCGGCGCGCTGGAGGGCAGGGAGACCGAGCCGATCCCAAACCCGGACAGCCTGGTGAACCGGATGTTCGGGGGCTGGTGGAAGGACCGGCATCCGGTCGCGCGCCGGCTGGGCGAGGGCGAGGGGATCGGCAGCTTCGAGGTGATCGCGTTCCCCGGTCACACGCCCGGGATGATCGGGCTCTGGCGGGAGTCGGACCGCACCGTCGTGTGCGCGGACACGATGCGCACGGTGAACGTCTTCACGGGCCTGCCGCAGATCGGCGAGATGCCGGCTCTGTTCACGTGCGACGTCTCCGAGTCCCGCCGCAGCATCCGCAAGCTGGCCGCGCTGGAGGCGCGCACCGTGTGCCCCGGCCACGGCCGCTCGCTGCGCGGCGACGCGTCGGTCGAGAAGGTGCGCGACCTGGCCGCCGGCCTACCCGTCGAGCATCCGACGCCCTGACGGCAACGGCCCACGCCGAATCGCCCTGCTGTCGAGACGACCCACTCCGCGACCGCCCTGTCCTGCTACGGCTGGAGGGAGTCGTGTGAGGGAGGCGACGAGTCGCGCGCCGCGGAGCGCCTGTGCCGCGGGACGCCGACCCGGACCTCCCCCGAACAGCGGCCTCCGTGCGCGTCCGTGGCGGTGAACGCGATCACGTAGACCCGGCCGTCCCCGCGCGGGTCGCGCTCCGCGCGCAACCGCGCACCGGATCGGTCCTCCGCGAGCCGGGCGTCGGGCGAAGTCCGGTCGGCCCTTCCCGTCACGGGCTCGTCCTGGCGCACGGAGTGCACCTGCACGCTCGGCGGCCCGCCGTCCGGATCCGTGACGACATCGATGGCGACGCTCACAAATGCGCGGTTTGGCGGCCACAGGGTGCCG
Organism: Solirubrobacterales bacterium; assembly: GCA_050697255.1. Taxonomy (GTDB): domain Bacteria; phylum Actinomycetota; class Thermoleophilia; order Solirubrobacterales; family JBBDJG01; genus CAVSXO01. The sequence goes on along the minus strand of JBOGZM010000214.1, from coordinate 3,718 downwards.
CGGAACGCGCGCGCCTCCGAGCAGTCGGGCCGCCGGTTCAAAGTTGCCGCGTAGACGTCGTCGCCTGCGTCCGTGTCGGCGGCCAGCAGCGACTCGCTCGTGGTGAGCGCGATCGTGCTCAGGTCGAGCGAGGCGCCGCTGAAGAACGAGTCATGCGGGCCGTTGCCGCCGCCGGCTCCGACCGATATCAGCGAGACGCCTCCGCGGTGCCGCTCGTAAACGTCCTGCTCGTCGTCTGTGTCCTCGGGCAGCAGCCGCTCGTCGGTCTCGAACACGACCCGCTCTCCATCGGCAGACGCGGCCGCGAACCTGGCGTGCCCGGCGCCGCCGGCCCCCGGGGTGGTGGAAACGAGCTTCACCACGCCGCCCACGCGTTCGTAGACATCGAAGCAGCCGTCAGGCGGGCACGCAGCCCGGTCGCGATCCTCCGGCACGAGCGACTCCCAGGTGTCGAAGTAGACCCGCCCGCCGTCATCCGAGACGGCGCCGAAGAACGCGTTGGGCGCCCCATTGCCGCCGGTGGGCGCGATCGACACCAGCGAGGTGACGTCGCCGTGCCGCTCGTAGACGTCAAACGAGGCGTCGGTGTCATCCGGCGCCAACCGCGCGAGCGTAATGAAGAAGACCCGCTCGCCATCCGGGGTGATCCCGCCGAAATACGCCTCGTTGTGGCCCGGCAGGCTCACCGGTCCCTGCGACATCAGGCTCACGGTGCCGCCGGAGTGCCTGTAGACATCGGTGCACCCGGACAGACCTGTGAAGCAGAAGTCGTCGTCGTCCTCCGCCACGAGCCGCTCATTGGTGGAGAAGAACACGTCGCCGTTGCTTGCGATCGCGTCCAGGAACCGCAGCTGGAAGCAGCAGGACTGCTCCGGGCTGACGCCTCCGCGTGAGATCAGGGTGGTGGTCCCCGCCGAGCGCTCGTACAGATCTGAGCGCGCGTCCCGGTCCTCCGGCACCAGTGCGGCGCCGGTGTTGAAGAAGACACGCGTGCCGTCGGGCGAGTTGCCGTCGATGACGCCCGCGACGTTCCCGGTGTCCCCGGGCCCGGTGGACACCAGCGTGATCGCCTCGCCGCGCACCTCGTACACGTCGAGCAACTCGTCGCTGTCCTGCGGCCCGAGCTTCGCGCGCGTCTCGATGAACACCCGGTCCCCGTCGTCCGACACGCCCCCGAAGACGCCGCGGTCCCGCTCGCCCTCGGACCCGCCGCCGGCCACGAGGGTCGTGCGCTGGGCGTCGAGGTCGTGGCGGTAGGTGTCGAAGTCGCGATCCCGGTCCTCCGGCACGAGCGGCTCAGGCGTCTCGAAGAAGGCGAAGCGGCCGTCCGGCGTCGCGCCCCTGAAGAGAGCCTCGTGCGGGCCGCTGCCGGGCGTGCCGGTCGAGACCAGGCGCGTGAGGCCGCGCGAGACGTCGCGCGCGTACACGTCCTGGCAGGGAAACGGCGGGTCGCCGAAGTCCGGATGGCCCGGGCACAAGTCCTGGTCCTCGGCCACCAGCGACTCGTTGGTGTGGAAGAAGATCCACGGGCCGCGCTCGGCGATCCCGGCGAACCGGGCCTGCAGCGGCCCGTTCCCGCCCGCCGGGCCGGTCGAGGCCACGTCAGTGACGGCGTGATCGGCGCCGGCCGGTGCGGCAAGAGAGAGGGCACACCCGAGCGTGGCCGTCGCCGTCCATACGGCTCGGAATCCGACTGCCCGCATGTCCTCCCCCCTTTCTCCGGCGGCAGGGGCGAAGGCGCCCTGCCCGAGTGCGAGCTTACCCGACCGAGTGCGTCTCGCCCGGCGCCATCACGACGACCTTCGAGCCCGTCTGCGATTCCACGTCGGCCTTGAACGCCTCCGCGTCGGCCTCGATCGGCGGGAAGGTGTTGTAGTGACAGGGGATCACGGTGCTTGCACCTACCAAGTCCGCCGCCACCACGGCGTCGTGGCGGTCCATCGTGTAGTGGCCGCCGATCGGCACCAGCGCGACGTCGACGGGCGTGCGCTCCGCGATCAGCCGCAGGTCGCCGAACAGGCACGTGTCGCCCAGGTGGTAGACGGTCGTGCCGCCGATGTTGATCACGAGTCCGCTCGCATATGTGACGGTGCCGTCGGGCGTCGTCGAGCTGTGGAAGGCCTGCACCAGCTTCACCCATCCCCAGTCGAAGCTGACGGTCCCGCCCAGGTTGGGGTCGGAGACGTTCTCGACTCCCTGCTCGCCGAGCCAGCCGACGGTCTCGACCAGCGAGACGGTGGGGGCGCCGGTCCGCTTGGCGACCGCGGCCGCGTCGGCCAGGTGGTCGACGTGCGCATGGGTGACCAGGATGTGGGTCGGGTCGACGTCGTCCGGGCCGACCGGGGCCTTCGGGTTGTTGGGGGCGAGAAACGGGTCCACGAGCACGCGGGCGCTCCCGTCGGAGAGCTCGAAGGTGGAGTGGCCGAGATAGCGGATGTCCATGGGGCAACCTCCGTCGGTCGAGAGCGGGAGGCCAGCAGCCTAGACGACTAATCCGCCTCCGCCGACGCGCGCAGCTCGCGGGCCAGCTCCCATCCGACCGCGACGCCAACCAGCATCCCCATGCGCGCCTCCTCGGCGAGCAGGGTGCGGAAGTGCATCAGCCGCTCCTCGGGATCCTCCAACGCCGCCAGGCCGGCGAGCCGCTGCTCGTGGGCGGAGTCGAACCAGCCACCCTCGGCCAGCGCGCCCGCAAGCACCTGCTGGAGCTGCGGGGCCGCTGCGGCAACGCGGCGCTCGATCTCCTGGAAGCGCCCCGGGTCGCTGAGGGCCTCGAGCGCGGCGTTCAGCTGCTCGTCGGTGAAGCGGTCGGGCATCGGCCCACGGTAACCGGCGGCGATAATGCACGCGTGGCGCTCGAGGCACCGATCCGGCTGACCGACCTCTCGCACGGCGCCGGCTGCGCGTGCAAGATCGGGCCGGGCCAGCTTCGCGAGGTGCTCGCGACGCTGCCGCGCGAGGTCCATGCCGACCTGCTCGTCGGGGCGGACACGTACGACGACGCAGGCGTGTATCGCCTGTCGGACGAGCTGGCGCTGGTGCAGACCGTCGACTTCTTCACCCCGATCGTCGACGACCCCCGCGACTTCGGCCGGATCGCGGCCGCGAATGCGCTCTCGGACGTGTACGCGATGGGCGCGCGACCGGTGACGGCGCTCAACCTGGTCGCGTTCTCACTCGAGCGGGTCGGGGGGGAGGTGCTCGCCGAGATACTGGCCGGCGGGGCCGAGGTCGCCCGTCGGGCGGGCGTCGCGATCGTCGGCGGCCACTCGATCGACGACCCGGAGCCGAAGTACGGCCTGGCGGTGACGGGCGTGGTCCATCCCGGCCGGGTGGTGCGGAACTCGACCGCGCGGGCCGGCGACGTGCTGTTCCTGACCAAGCCCGTGGGTGGCGGCGCGGTGGCGACGGCCGCCAAGCGCGGGATCGCCCCGGCCGCGCTTGTGCGGGAGTGCACCGACGTGATGACGACCCTGAACTCGGACGCCGCCGCCGCGGCGCTCTCCGTCGGGCCGAGCGCGATGACCGATGTGACGGGATTCGGCCTGCTCGGCCACCTGCACGAGATGGCGCTCGCCAGTGGCGTCGGGGCGCATGTAGACGGGGGCGCCGTGCCGGCGCTCGCGGGCGTGCTCGAGCTGCTTGCCGCGGGGGCGATCGCCGGCGGCAGCCGCCGCAACCGGGAGTGGGTCGAGCCACACGTGGGTTGGGCGGACGC
>JBOGZM010000213.1:0-2609 GCA_050697255.1 Solirubrobacterales bacterium | reverse complement strand
GCGTCGCCGTCCGGGTTCTCGTGCGTCGTGAGGAGGAACTTCTCGCCTTCCCGGAGCTCGTGCAGGACCTCCTGGCGGGCGGTCGTGAGGTCGATCGTCACGTCGGCGGCCGCTCCTCTCTCAGGAGCTCGCTGATCCGCTGTCCCCGCTCTGCGCTGTCGTCGTAGCGGAAGTCCAGCTGCGGCGTGTGCTTCAGCCGTAGCTCGGCGCCGACCCGGCCCTGCAGATAGCCATGCGAGGAGTCCAGGCCCTCGAGCGACTCGCCCCGTGCGCGCTCGTCCCCCAGCACGCTCACGTACACGTGGGCATGACGCAGGTCGGGGCTCGTGTCAACCGCGGTGACGGTCACGAAACCCACCCGTGGGTCCTTCAGGTCGTTTGTGATCGCTGCGCTCAAAACCTCGCGTATTGCTTCATTTACTCGGCGCATCCTGTCTTTGGGCATGGGCGGCTGGATCGGCGTCCGGTATCCCGTGCGCTCGACTCTATGCGGGCGACATGCGCCGCCGGCCCCGGCCCGCCGGCCCCTCTCCCGTCAGGCCGACCGAGATCAAGAACACCCGACTCTCTTCGACTATACCTACGGACTTCGCCGGCCCGCGCGGCAATCCTGGCCCGGTCACGGCCGCAGGATCTCCACCGCCCACAGCGCCGTGCGGTCGACGGCCTGGCGCAGGGCTCGCGGGTGACCATCCGAGTTGGACCACTCGCGGACGGCCGACACGAGAATCGCGACGATCAGCAGACCGCCGAGCCGCGCCCGCTCGTCCGGGGCCTCGAGCTTACGGCGCGCCGCCAGCTCTGCGGCGATCGCCTCGGCCCACAACTCGCGCACTTCGAGGGCCCGCGCTGTGAGCGTCGGGCTGGCGGCAACGACTCGGGTCCGCTCGGCGTTGATCGGGGTGCCGATCCGCAGCGAGAACTCTCCGAGCGCGGCCCGGGTGGCCTCGATGGCGGGAATGGACCGGTCCTGGGCGGCGAGATGCCCTCGCAACGCCTCGAGGTCCGGGCCGGCGTCGCCGAACACGAGATCGGCCTTCGCCGGGAAGTACCGGAACGCGGTCCGGGCCGACACACCCGCCCTGGCGGCAACGTCCTCGACGGTGGTGCGCTCGTATCCGCGCCCTGCGAACAGCTCGAGGGCCGCGCGCTCGAGCCGCGCCCGCGTGTCACGTTTCTTGTCTTCCCTGACGCCGATGCGACCTCCCCGTCGCCTTGCCGTCGGACCGTCGGGATTTTGGCACTCATCACCGGCCCTTGCAGCGTGATGCAACTAGAAGTCGAGGTCCTCGAAGGACACGAGCCGGCGTTCCACGCGCACGCTCTCCGGGAACCGGCCGTACAGGTAACGCTCGACGGCGTCGGCGGCATGCTCGACGTCCCCGGCCGTGCGCGAGACGAGCGCGGCGGCGAGCGTCGCCCGCTGCCACAGGTCCTGGTCGGCGACCTCGGCCACCGACGCGCCGAACCTGCGGTTCAGCGCGGACCGCACCGACAGCAGCTCCTTGCGCTTTCCCTTCAGGCTGCCGTTGTCCGGGAAATGCAGATGGATGGTGAGGGCGATCACGAAGGGCACGGCGTGCCCCCTAGAGGCTTGATGTGGGTTCGTAGCTCATGAGCAGGAACCGGGTCGTTGAACGGAAAGAGGGCCTCCAGCCCTGGAACCTCGAGATAGGAGCTCGAGATGACAGCATCGCTGGAGACCCTCGTTGTCGCAGCCTACGTGTTCGCGTGTTCGCTGCGAATTCCTCGCCCGGGACCGCAGGGCGAGATCACCGACAAGGAGCTGATCGCGCTCGCGGTCGCTCAGGCGGCGACCGGCCTGCCCTCGGACCGTCAGTTCCTCGGGATGATCGGCCGGCTGCTGCCGGGCTGGTTTGCGCACCTGCCCGACCAAACCCAGTACAACCGCCGGCTGCGGCGGCTGGTGCCGCACATCTGCGCGGTCCAGCTGATGGTCGCGGAGCTGATCGCCGAGGGCCAGGTGCGGCTCGCCGACGGCACACTGATCTCGTGCGCGAACTACCCGGGCTGCGCCTCCCGAAGCCGCATGGCCGAACACGCCTCCTACGGCTACTGCCCCTCCAAGAGCCAGTTCGTCTGGGGCATGCGGCTGGTGCTCCTCAGCGACGCCAAGGGCGTCCCGGTCGGCTATGACCTGGTCGGACCCAAGGCCGGCGAGGAGCGCGAGACGGCCTTCGAGCTCGCTCAGGCCCACGCCGGCAGCGCGCTGTTCGCAGATGGCGGCTTCTGGGGCGGCGAGTACGAACGCACGCTGGAGCTCATCGACGTCCAGCTCGTCACCCCCGACAAGCACAAGCTCGGCGAGCGCCCGCCTGCCGAGATCGCCAAGGCCAGGATCCGGCTCGTGATCGAGTCCGTGTTCTCCAACCTCAAGGGTCAGATGCGACTCGAGGACCACCTCGCCAAGACGATCGGCGGCCTTGCCCAACGGATCGCCCAACGCCTGCTCGCACTCACCCTCGGCATGTTCATCAACCTGCTCGCCGGCCGCCCGGCGAGGGCGCTCGTCGCCTATGACGGACGCTAAACCCACATCAGCCCTCTAGTGCCCCATCCATCGGACTGAAACGCCGTTCATCCGGGTA
>JBOGZM010000212.1:0-2991 GCA_050697255.1 Solirubrobacterales bacterium | reverse complement strand
GCCGTGCCCCGCAGCACGTCACGGCCGCCGTCCCCGCGGAACGTCGCCGCGTGGGCACCCGCGGGCAGCGTGCACCAGCAGGAACAGAGAAAGGCCGCGCCGAGTGCGGCGGCGCGCAGGAGCCGTGTGGCGGGGCGGCGTGCTGACATCCGGTCTTGCCCCGCGGCGCAGGGCGGCTTGCCCGATCGTCGATTCGGGCGGGTGGAATCAAGGTACACGAGGGCGCGAGATCGGTCGCGCCCTCGGTTCCCTAACCCCCCTCGACGGGTGCGTACCCGTACCAGTCGCCGGTCGCGCCGACCACAACACGCGCAGCTCGTCCCTCCATCAGCGACCAGGCGTACAACCACATCTCGTCGTACTCGTCGCCGGAGAGCGCGTGGCGCTCGAGTTGTGAGTCGATCGCGCTCAACGCGACTCCCTTGTCGGCGAGGCCCTCGAGCTCTGTGGCAAGCGATGCCCTTTTTCGAGGATCCATCGCACACCTCCCTCTCGGAGTCGGTGGAACACGAAGCTTCCCGCAAATGCGGGCCACCGTTAAGGGGCCGCGCCCGGAACTTGTCGCAAACTGCGGCGTTGCTACCGCGATTCGCGGATGAAGCCGGACACGGTCGCGATGTAGTCGTCGGGATTCGTGAAGTGCGGGATGTGGCCGGCATTCGCGAGTGTCGCCGTCTCCGCCTCCTCCATGACCACGCCCAGCCCGTCGACAATCCTGCGCAGCCACAGCGGGCTCTGGTCGCCCTGCGTCAGGAGCGCCGGGTTCGGGAACCGTGCCAGCGCGCCCGTGTCAACGCCGGCCCATTCTGCGTCGCGCTACTCGGCCGCGAACGAGGGCGCATTGGTCACCATCAGCTCGCGAACGTCGTCGGAACCAGCTCCCAGGTGCCCGGCCCGAGCGCCACCTGCTCGACGAACACGCGCGTGGCGGCGGCGACGTCGCCTGCCTCCAGCAGCTCGTTCACCGACCGGATGCTCGCCAGGGCATCCTGAGCCAGAGGTCGCAGCTCGGGGTCATCCGCGAACGCCGTCATCAACGGCGGCTCGTGCGCTCCAAGGCTGCGGAAGAGCTCGGGCCGGCGTGCCGCGAGCCCGAGGGCGATCGACCCTCCGAACGAGTTGGCGACGACGTGGGCAGGCGCGCAGTCGAGTGCCCCGATCAACTCGGCGAGGTCGTCCTCCTGGTCACGCCTCGGGCCATGAGGATCGGGGTGCTCGCTCTGGCCGTGCCCGCGGCGGTCGTACGCCACCACCCGGAACGACTCGGCGAGCCCGGGCACCACCAGCCCCCAGGTCGAGTGGTCGACCCATCCGCCGTGGACGAGCACGAGCGGATCGCCCTCACCCACCTCCTCGTAGAAGAGCTGGACGTCGTTTACGCGTACGCGCGCCATCTCGCGGATGCGCGCCCTACGCGAGCACCAGATCGGCGATCCGCCGCAGCGTGGCGGCGTCGCCGCTCACGACCAGCGTGGTGACGATCGACTCGCGCCACGCCTCGAGGTCGTCGCGGATCTTGTCCTCCGGCCCGATCAGCGCAAGCTCCTCGACCAGTCGCGTGGGGACCGCGGCGGCGGCCTCGTCCTTCTTCTGATCCAGGTAGAGGTCCTGGATGCGCTTTGCCTCCGCCTCGTACCCCAGCCGGACCGCGACGTCGTGATGGAAGTTGGCGCCGCGCGCCCCCATCCCGCCGAAGTAGAGCGCGTACATCGGGCGCAGGAAGTCGGCCGCCTGCTCGACGTCGTCGTGGACGATCACCGGCACCGTCGCGGCGATCTCGAAGTCGTCCCATGAGCGCCGCGCGCCCGGGCGTGAGAACCCCTCCGCCAGCGCGTCCTTGTAGAAGCCTGCATTGCGCGGCGAGAACAGCGCCAGCCAGCCGTCGCAGACCTCGGCCGCGAGCGCGACGTTCTTCGGACCCTCCGCGCCGAGGAAGATCGGGATCTCCTCGCGGAGCGGGTGCACCGTCGACTTCAGCGGCTTGCCGAGCCCGGTCCCGTCGGGGTACGGCAGCGGGTAGTGCGGGCCCTCGTTCGTGACCGGCCCCCTGCGGGCGATGATGTCCCGCACGATCTGGATGTATTCCCGCGTGCGGGCGAGCGGCTTGGCGAACGGCATCCCGTACCAGCCTTCGACCACCTGGGGGCCCGACACGCCCAGGCCGAGGATGAACCGGCCTCCCGAGAGGTGGTCCATGGTGATCGCGGCCATCGCAGCCGCTGCGGGCTGGCGTGCGGACATCTGCATGATCGCCGTGCCGAGCCGCACGTTCTCGGTCTTCGAGCCCCACCAGGCCAGCGGGGTGAGCCCGTCGGACCCGTAGGCCTCCGCGGTCCAGACCGAGTCGAACCCGAGCCGGTCCGCCTCCGCGATCGCGTCCTCGACGCCGGCCGGAGGGCCGGCTCCCCAGTAGCCGGTGTTGAGCCCTAGCTTCAGGTCGCGCGCCATGCGGCGGGCACACTACAGCGACTGCTGCGGGATTGGCGCGGCGGGGATACTGAGTGCGGTGATCGACCTCCACTGTCACATCCTCCCCGGGCTCGACGACGGGTCACGCGACCTCGAGGACAGCGTCGGGATGGCGCGCCAGGCGGAGGCGGACGGCATCGAGGTGATCGCCGCGACGCCCCACATCCATCCGCGCCACGAGGTCCTGATCCACGAGCTGGGGCAGCGCGTGGAGCAGGTCAACGCCGAGCTCGCGCGGCAGCAGGTCGCCGTGCGCGTCGTGGCCGGGGGCGAGGTGTCGGAGCCGCTGCTCGACGAGCTCGACGAGGAGGACCTGCGGCGCGTGTCGCTCGGCGGGAATGGCTGGGTCCTGGTCGAGCCGCGGCCCGGGCCGCTCAGCGACCACCTCGAGCTCGCCATCGATGCGCTCACGAAACGGGGCTTTCGCAGCCTCGTCGCGCATCCGGAGCGCCATGCGGGCGGGGACTTCCGCGAGCGCCTCGAGGCGCTGGTCGCCGCGGGGGCGCTGATCCAGGTGACCGC
>JBOGZM010000211.1:0-3484 GCA_050697255.1 Solirubrobacterales bacterium | reverse complement strand
GGCGGCCAGGTCCGCCAGCGTCCGCGCGGGCTGCGGCTCGGGCGGCGCCGCGGCGGCGGGAGCGCTCGGCTCCTCGGCCGCCTCCACGGGTGTCTCCGTGCTCTCGGCGGCCGGCAGGGTCTCGTCGGGCGTGGGCGGCTCGCCGCCGGTGGCGGGGTCGTCCTGCGGAGCGGCGGCGTCCCGTGCCGCCGGCGCGGCGTCCGGCGTCACGTCGGTCGGCTGTCCCTGCTCCTGCTCTTCACGCTCGATCAAGTTCCTGCCTCCTCCACGGCGCGCGGTCGCTGCGCCTCGTGCGGGTGGTCGGGCCCCGCGTAGACCTTCAGCTTGCGCAGCTGCTGGCGTGCGAGCCGGTTGCGCGGCAGCATCCCCTTCACCGCGAGCCGGATCACCTCCTCCGGCCGCCGTTGCAGCATCTCCTCGAGCGTCCTGGTCCGCAGGCCGCCCGGGTAGCCGGAGTGGCGGTGATAGACCTTCGCCGCCCGCTTGTCCCCGGTCACGTGGATCTCCGCCGCGTTCACGACCACCACGAAGTCACCCGTGTCGATGTGGGGGGTGTACTCGGGCTTGCGCTTGCCGCGCAGCATGTCGGCGATCTGGGTTGCCAGACGCCCGAGCGTCTTGCCGCGCGCGTCGACGAGCAGCCAGTCGCGCTGGCGGTCGGAGGGTTTGGCGACGTAAGTCTTCACGCAGGGGGAAAGGTATTCGAGGCCGCGCGGTAAGCGAGGCCACGTGACTGAGGTGGGCGAAGCCCTAAATGCAGATCGCGGCGCCCAGGCCGCGACGCCGGCGAATGATAGCCGTATGACGGGGGATTTCGAGCCTCGGCGCGGCCGCGCCGAGGCGGAAGGGATTTCCCTCGCGCTCCCGAAAGCGGTGAATTGGACGCGGCGCCTCGCGCTTTTGGCGAGAGCCACGCCCGCGGACCTTGTGACAACAGTCTCGAGCCTTTTTGAAGGAGCCGTTGCGCGGCCGGCAGAGGCCACCACGGATCCGGGGCCATGGCTATACTGCCGCCCTTCAAATAGGCCAGCCGAGTTCCGAACCGGAGTTGTCGCGGTCCCGGTCCGGAAGCGGGGGAACCAGTCGAGCGGATGAAGTCCGCTCGCCGGGGCGAATCGGCCCCCGGAGCGCACCAGAGGTGCGAGCCGGTGGCTGTAGCGCCGCTCTTTCAGCGCGAGCCCGTCAGCTAACCCCGTAGGCCGTCGAAAGAGAGGCTATTTGCGTTCGCCGTCGGATGCGGCCGGTGTCCGTGCACGGATTGCAGGGCCGGCCGGACAAAAGATTGCGCGTGTCGTCTTCGCGCTGCTGCTGGGCCCGATCCCGGCACTCGCCGTGACCCCGCCGGCACTCGCCGCCAACGGTGGCGCCCGGCTCGCTCCGGCGCCCGACACTCCAACCGCGGCTCCCAGCGGCCCGGCGCCGGTGATCCTCGACGTGCGCTGTGTGAGCAATCCCGGCGGACCCTGCATCGAAACCCACCGGGTCGACCACGGGGGCACGGTGCGGGTCTCGGGTCGAAACCTCGGGCGAGCCGCCCAGCTCATCTTCTACGGCCGCAGGGGCGAGCGCGACGACGCGGTGGTGCCGGTCAGGGGCACCGCCCGGGGGAGCACGACTGCCTCCGTGCCGGCCTCCGCCCGCAGCGGGCCCGTGGCAGCCCTCGACGGGTCAGGCCGGCGCTCGCTGCGCTGGACGGGCCTGGTGCTCGACAATCCGCTCCAGGACTTCGGCACCTACCAGCCGCTCGGCGCCCCGAGTCCCGTCCGAGTCGCCGTGTCCAGGCCGCGCCGGATCTACTACGGCGGCGCACAGAAGGCCGTCTTCACCTACGACGTCGTGGGCGCCGGCGCCATGGACCTCCGCGTCAACCTGGTGCGGAAGCGCGACGGGGAGATCGTGCACACCTGGGACCGCCCGGCAAGCGCCCCCGGAACGCACAACAGGGTGATCTGGAGCGGAAGCGTGCGCGGCCGGGTCCAGTCGGAGGGCCGCTACGCCTTCCGCATCAGCGCGCTCGGCGCCTCGACGGCCCGCCTGCGCACGGCGCCCTCCGCGCCGGCGGACGAGTCGGTCTCGCTCTACGGGCACGTGTTCCCGGTGCGCGGCCGCCACGACTTCGGCAGCGGCGGCGCGCAGTTCGGCGCCGGCCGCGCGGGCCACTCGCACCAGGGCCAGGACGTTTTCGCGGCGTGCGGCACGCCGCTCGTCGCGGCCCGGGGCGGCAAGGTCAAGTTCGCGGGCTTCCACGCGGCGGCGGGCTACTACGTCGTGATCGACGGCAAGGGCACCGACGCGGACTACGCGTACATGCACCTGCGCCAGCGCGCGGCGGTGCAGGTCGGCGATCGGGTCTACACGGGCCAGGACCTCGGCGAGGTGGGCGATTCCGGCAACGCGCAGGGCTGCCACCTTCACTTCGAAGAGTGGTCCGGGCCTGGTTGGTACGACGGCGGGCGCCCGTTCGACCCGCTGCCCGACCTGAAGCGCTGGGACCGAACGAGCTAAGCCCGCCTCGGGCTCCTACGTCCGCAGGCCTCGTCCGACCCGGTCGTCGCGGTTGGCCGCGAACCGGATGAAGAGAGCCAGCAGCAGCGCCGACACGCCGACGGCGAGCAGCAGGCTGCCGAAGTTGAACTCGTCGCTGTCGGCGATGTTGAGCACCTCCGTCGCCAGCAACCCGCCGGCGAGAGCGCCCACCATGCCGAGCACGATCGTCCACAGGATCCCGATCGGCTGGCGGCCCGGCAGCACGAGCCGTGCGAGCACCCCGACGATCAGGCCCAGGATGATGAACGAGATGATTCCCATTCGGATCCTCTTTCGTTGAGAGTTGGGCAGAGGATCGTGCCCGCGCGCGGAGAGCGCTAAACGCTCTGCCCTACTCCCATTCGATGGTGCTGGGCGGCTTGGAGGAGATGTCGAGCGCGACGCGGTTCACGTGCGGGATCTCGTTGATGATCCGGCTCGACACCTTCTCGAGCAGCTCGTAGGGGAGTCGCGCCCAGTCGGCGGTCATCGCGTCGTCGGACGTCACGGCCCGGATCACGACCGGGTAGGCGTAGGTGCGCTCGTCGCCCTGCACGCCGACCGAGCGCACGGCCGGCAGCACGCAGAACGACTGCCACAGCTCCCGGTACAGGCCGGCGGCGCGGATCTCCTCCTGCAGGATGGCGTCGGCCTCGCGCAGGATGTCGAGGCGCTCCTGCGTCACCTCTCCTCCCACGACCCGGATCGCAAGGCCCGGGCCCGGGAACGGCTGGCGCCAGACCAGGCGCTCGGGCAGGCCCAGGTTCACGCCCACCGCGCGCACCTCGTCCTTGAAGAGCTGTCGCAGGGGCTCGATCAGGTCGAAGTCCAGCCGCTCGGGCAGCCCGCCGACGTTGTGGTGCGACTTGATCTTGGCCGCCCCGCCGCTGGCGCCGCCGCCGGACTCGATCACGTCCGAATAGAGCGTGCCCTGGACGAGGAAGTCGACTCCATCCAG
>JBOGZM010000210.1:0-6522 GCA_050697255.1 Solirubrobacterales bacterium | reverse complement strand
CTGGGTCGCGAGCCGCTGGCGCGGATCGTGTCCAGCGACGCCGCCGGGGTTGACCCGTCGTACATGGGCGTCGAGCCGGTCCCGGCCACGCGCCGGGCGCTCGACCGCGCGGGCCTCGGCGTGGGCGACATCGACCTCGTGGAGCTGAACGAGGCCTTCGCCTCGCAGGTGCTGGCGTGCGTGGGCGAGCTCGGGATCGACCGTGAGCGGCTGAACGTGAACGGGGGCGCGATCGCGCTCGGGCACCCGCTCGGGTCATCGGGCGCGCGCCTGCTGACCACGCTCGTTTGGGAGATGCGCCGCCGGGGCGCGCACCGCGGCCTCGCGACCATGTGCATCGGGGTCGGGCAGGGTCTCGCCACGGTGGTCGAGAACGCCGCGGGTTGACGCTGGGCCCGAACGCTGCGTGGGTGCGGGAGGCCTTCGAAAGCTGGAACGCCGGCGATCGCTCCCCGCCGCTGGAGCGCTTCGACCCCGAGGTGGAGATCAGCACGGTGATCGGGGACGCCTTCGCGGGCGAGCCTTATCGTGGCCATGAGGGGGCGCGGGCATGGTTGGCGAACCTCGATGAGAGCTTCGAGACATGGAGGGTGATCCCGGAGGAGTGGCACGAGCGCGACGACGTGCTGGTCGTGCTGGGCACGGTGCATGCCCGCGGACGCGGCAGCGGCATCGAGTTCGACCAGCCGATCGCTTGGGTGGCGAGGTTCCGCGATGACAAGCTGTTTCGCCTGCAGACCTACGTGGACCGCGAGGAAGCCCTGGCGGCAGTTGGACTAAGCTAGCCCCGCGATGGCCGACGGCCCACCCCCCACCCTGCTCTGCTGCGTCGACGGCCAGATCGGCCCGGTTGCCGACGCGACCGTCTCGGTCGCCGACGACGGCTTCCTGCGCGGCGACGGCGCCTTCGAGATGCTGAAGCTCTACGGCGGCAAGCCGTTCGCGCTCGCCGACCACATGGACCGGCTGGACCGCTCGGCGGCCGGCATCTTCCTCGAGTACGACCGGCCCACGTTCGAACGCGAGATCGCCGCGCTGATCGACGAGCAGGGACCGCATGACGCCGCGCTGCGCCTCGTGCTCTCGCGGGGCGGGCGCAGGATCGCGATCGTCGAGGCCCTGCCCGCGTTCGAGCACGGCCTCTCGCTGTCGAGCGTGCGCTATACGCCCACGATCGTCCTCACCGGGCTGAAGACGCTGTCCTACGGCGGCAACATGCGCTCCACGCGGCTCGCGCAACGAGACGGGGCCGACGAGGCGCTGTGGGTCGAGCCGGACGGAAGCGTCCTCGAAGCGCCCACGTCGACCTTCTTCTGGGTGGACAGCGAGGGGCACCTCCACACGCCCGAGCTCGACGCCGGCGTGCTGGCGTCGATCACGCGTGAGCGCATCATGCGCCTAGTCCCGGTGACGGAGGACGAGAGCTGCAAGCTCGGTGACGTGCTCGGCGCGAACGAGGTCTTCCTCGCATCCTCGCTGCGCGAGGTGCAGGGTGTCTCGGCGCTCGACGGGCTCGAGTTCGCCTGCCCGGGCCCGGTCACGAGCCGGGTCGCCGACCTGCTGTCGGAGCACATCGAGGCCGAGATCACCGGCGCGCTCAGCTACGAAGGCGCTTGAACCTCGACCTCACCGACGAGCAACGGCTGATCCGCGAGACTGCGCGCGACTTCGCGGATCGCGAGATCGTGCCGCGCGCCCGCGAGAACGACCGCGCCGAGCGCTTCGACCTCGACCTGGTGAAGCGCATCGCCGACATGGGCTACCTGGGCGCGCCGGTGTCCGAGGAGTACGGCGGGCGCAGCCTCGACTACATCTCCTACGGGCTGATCGTGGAGGAGATCGGGCGCGGTGACTCCTCCGCGCGCACGGTCGTGTCCGTGCAGACCTCGCTGGTCGCCGGGTCGATCGAGCAGTGGGGCACCGAGGAGCAGAAGCGCGAGATCCTGCCCAAGCTGTGCGCGGGCGAGTGGCTCGGCTGCTTCGGGCTGACGGAGCCCGGCACGGGCTCCGATGCGGCCTCGGTGGCGACCCGCGCCACCAAGCGGAACGGCGGCTGGTCGATCTCCGGCTCGAAGATGTTCATCTCGCTCGGGAACAACGCGCAGGTCGCGATGATCTTCGCCCAGACCGACCCGGAGAAGAAGCACCGCGGCGTCGCGTGCTTCCTGGTCCCGACCGATCGGGCCGGGTTCAGCGCGCAGGAGGTCCACGGCAAGCTCGGCCTGCGCGCATCCGACACGGCGGAGCTGGCGCTCGACAGCGTCGAGGTCTCCGACGAGGAGATGCTCGGCGAGGTGGGCGACGGGTTCAAGATCGCGATGTCGGCCCTCGACCGTGGTCGCTACAGCGTCGCGGCCGGCTGCGTGGGGATCGCCCAGGGGTGCGTGAACGAGTCGGTGAAGTACGCCCAGGAACGGCGCCAGTTCGACCGCCCGATCGCCAGCTTCCAGCTCGTGCAGGAGCTGATCGCGGACATGGTCGTGGACGCCGACGCCGCGCGCCTGCTGGTGTGGCGGGCGGGGCATCTGAAGGACCAGGGCCGTCCCAGCACGCTGGAGACGTCGATCGCCAAGTACTACGCGACCGAGGCGGCGGTGCGCTGCGCAAACGCAGCGATCCAGGTTCACGGCGGCTACGGCTACATCGACGAGTACCCCGTCGAGCGCTACATGCGTGACGCGCGCGTCACGACCCTGTACGAGGGCACCTCGCAGATCCAGAAGCTGATCATCGGCCGCCACGCGACCGGCATCAACGCACTGATCCCCGAGTAGGCCACGATGGAGGGGATCGAGCTCCAGCGCGACGAGGCGGTGGCCGTCGTGCGGCTGAACCGCCCCGAGCGGCGCAACGCGCTTTCGCCGGCGGTGCTGGAGGGGCTGGCGCAGGCGCTCGGAGACCTCGACGCGGACGAGGCGGTGCGCTGCGTCGTGATCACCGGCACGGATGAGGTGTTCGCCGCCGGCGCCGACATCAAGGCGATGGCGGAGCGCTCCTTCCAAGAGGTCCTGGAGGCATCGACGATGCCCTTCTGGCAGCGCGTGGCGGACTGCCGCACGCCGCTCGTGGCCGGCGTGTCCGGCTTCGCGCTCGGGGGCGGATGCGAGCTCGCGCTGCTGTGCGACCTGATCGTGGCGTCCGAGACGGCCGAGTTCGGCCAGCCCGAGATCACGCTCGGCATCATCCCCGGAGGCGGCGGGACGCAGCGGCTCGCGCGCGTGATCGGCAAGCAGCGCACGATGGAGCTGGTGCTCACCGGTCGGCGGATTGACGCCCAGGAGGCGCTGCGGCTCGGGTTCGTGAACAGGGTCGCCTCCAGGCGCAGCTGGTTCCAGGAGGCCGTCGACCTGGCGCAGTTGATCGCGCGGCGCCCGCCGCTGGCCGTGAAGCTCGCCAAGCAGGCGGTGCTGGCTGCCGACGAGATGCCGCTCACCGCGGGGCTCGCGCACGAGCGGCGGCTGTACGAGCTCGCGATGGCGACCGAGGATCGCGTGGAGGGCATGCAGGCGTTCCTCGAGAAGCGCCGCCCCCGCTTCGAGGGTCGATGAGCGCGGCAGGCGCGACGCCGCGCGTGATCGGCGTCGCGGGCGCGGGCACGATGGGGGCCGGGATCGCCCAGGTCGCCACCCTGGGCGGGTTCGAAACGTACCTGCACGATCCGTTCGCCCAGGCCCTCGAGCGAGGCCTTGCCGCGGTGCGCACCGGCCTCGAGAAGGGAGTCGAGCGCGGTCGCTGGAGCGACGGGCAGGCCGAGCAGGCGCTGCGGCGCCTGCATCCCTTGCCGCAGCTCGAGGGCCTGGCGCCCTGCGATCTCGTGATCGAGGCCGCCCCCGAGGACCTCGAGACGAAGCGCGCGCTGTTCGAGCGCCTGTCGCAGGTCTGCAGGGCGGACGCCGTGCTCGCCACCAATACCTCCTCGCTGCCCGTGACGGCGCTCGCCGGCGCCGCTCAGCAGCCGGAGCGGGTTGTCGGCATGCACTTCTTCAACCCTGTGCCGCTGATGGACCTGCTGGAGGTCGTGGCCGGCGTCGAGTCGGCGTCGAGCGCCATCGAGGCCGCGCGCTACGCGGGCGAGCGCATGGGCAAGCACGTGATCGTGGCGCGGGACGGTCCCGGCTTCCTGGCCAACCGCTGTGGGCGTCCGTTCGGCCTGGAGGCATTGAAGGTGCTGTCGGAGGGCGTGGCAAGCCACGGGACGGTCGACCGCATCGTGAGGATGGGCGGCGGCTTTCGGATGGGGCCGTTCGAGCTCATGGACCTGGTCGGGATCGACGTCGGCTTCGAGGTGTCGAAGTCGTTCTGGGAGCAGAGCTTCCACGAGCCACGCTGGCGGCCCACCATGATCCAGGCGCGCATGGTGCAGGCCGGCCGGCTGGGCCGTAAGACCGGGCGCGGCTATTACGAGTACGGCGAGGAACACGGCAAGGCCGCGCACCGCCCCGACGACCCCGAACCGCCGCCCAGGGGCGGCGGCGAGGGAATCGTCGCCGTGGCCGGCGAGGGCCGCATCGCCGAGGACCTGCGCGACGCCGCCGCACAGGCGGGGTACGACGTGCTGGACCTCGAGTCCAACGGCGATTCCCCGCAGATCGTCGTGGACGCGGTCACCAGCCGCTCTCCACTCGACGTCGAGCCGATGATCGACGACCCCTCCACGCTGGTCCTCGTCCTGTGCGTGGACGGCAGCCTCGCGGAGCTGGACATCCAGGGCGGCGCGGTCGGCTTTCATGCCCTGCCGCCGTTCGAGGAGTCACGCCTGGTGGAGCTCACGCGCGGAGCAGAGACGTCGGCCCGCGACGCGCACCGCGCCGAGCAGTTCGTAAACTCGCTCGGCAAGCACGTCGAGTGGGTCGGGGACGGCCCGGGACTGGTGCTCGGCCGGATCGTGTGCCAGCTCGTGAACGAGGCCGCCTTCGCGATCGCCGAGGGCGTGGGTATGCCGGAGGACGTCGACATCGCGATGCGCCACGGCTACAACTACCCGCGCGGCCCACTCGAGTGGGCGGACGCCATCGAGCTGGACCATGTGCTGGCGACGCTGGACGCGCTCCACGGAGAGCTTGGGGAGGAGCGCTACCGCCCCGCGCCCCTGTTGCGCAGGATGGTGGCCGAGGGCCGCCTGGGCGAGGCGACCGGCAGCGGGTTCTTCGACTACGACTAGCTAAAGGAGCAGGCCGGGCGGCGCCTCGATGCCGAGGTCGCCGTTGCCTTCGGTGACGTTGGCCGAGAGCCTCACCGCCTCGTGCTCCAGGTCGATGCCGTCGTCGCCGTTGTGGCTGGCGGTGTTCGCGATCAAGGCCGCGCCGCCGGCAGCGACGAGGATCCCGTCCGCGCGGCTGTCGTGCACGGAGTTCCCCGCGACCTGCGCGTCGGGGCTCTCCGCGAGGACGATGCCGTCTCCGCCGCTGAGCGCTACGAGGTTGTCCGTCACGAGGTTGGACTCCCCGGTCTCGCTCAACCGGATGCCGGTCGCACGGCTGCCCGACACGGAGTTGCGCTCGATGCGGTTCGCGCTCCCCCCGAGCGTCACCGCGATCCCCGTGGCGTTGCCCGCCACGGTGTTGTCGAGCACCTGGTTGGCCGTCGCGCCGTCGAACAGCCACAGGCCCGGACCCGCGTTGCCGTGCACCGTGTTGCGCGCCGCGCGCACTCCCGCGGTGCCGGCCAGGAAGATCCCCGCCTGCCGGTTGTCCCAGACCTTGTTGCGCTCGATCACGTGCGCCCGCGAGCGGGACGCCTGGATGCCGGCCCCCAGGTGGCGGGAGACCCGGTTGCGCACGATGCGGCACTCGCTGACGCCCCCGACGAAGATGCCGTGGCCGTAAGCGTTGTTCGTGACGACGTTGCGCTCAACCCGGCACCGGCGCGAGCGCAGCACGATCCCGCCGGCCGCGTTGCGAGTCACGGTCAGCCTCGAGATCCGGGTGCCGCGCCCTCCGCTTCGCACGCCGACCTTGAACCCCCGCACGGTGCCGTTGCGAATCGCGACGTCCCGGTGGCCGTCGCCCCACTGCCCGTTGGAGACGCCGGTTCCACGCCCGATGCCGTCGACGACGTGACCGCCGAGGTCGACCGTGACCCCGTCGGCCGCCACCGTGAGGCCGTTGCCGCGGCAGTTGACGAGATCTGCGTCGAGGCGCACGTCCTGGGTCACCCGGTCTCCGCAGCTGACATGGCGCGCCAGCGCGTCTGCCGGGGCAAGCGCGAGCGCCGTCAGCGCGATCGCCGGAGCGATCCCGGCCCTCAGGGCATGGGCAAGCTGTCGAAGTAGCGATTCCACCAGTCGCTGCGAATCACGCGGGGGTGCGTGCAAAGCCATCGTAGGCTCGAACCGCCGAGGCCGCCACCGAACTTCGCGGCCGCGCATGCTCAGCGACCGATGATGCCCCGCACGGTCGCCCTCCCCACCGTCAGTGGATGATTGAGGACGGTCGCGATGCGTCCGCGAAGCGTCAGGGGGTCGTGTGCGATCCCGAGCTGGCGCTGGATCGTCGCCGCGTCGAAGTACACGCGCTCGCACAC
>JBOGZM010000209.1:0-4388 GCA_050697255.1 Solirubrobacterales bacterium | reverse complement strand
CGCTCCCAGAGCCGGCCGCAGACGTCGTAGGCGTCGTCGACCTCGAACACCAAAATGTTCGTCTCGACCCGCGCGGGGTCGATGCGCACGCCGTCGATTGCGGCCAGTCCGGCGGCGAGTCGCTGCGCGTGGGCGTGGTCCTCGGCGAGGCGCTCGACGTGGTGGTCGAGGGCGTGCAGCGCGGCCGCGGCCAGTACCCCGGCCTGCCGCATCGCCCCGCCCAGCATCTGCTTGTAGCGCCACGCCTCGTCGATCAGCTCGCGGGATGCGGCCAGCGCGGCGCCGACCGGCGCGCCCAGGCCCTTGGTGAAGTCGACCCAGGCGGTGTCGAAGCCACGCGCATGCTCGGCCGCGGGCACGCCGCTCGCGACCACGGCGTTCATCAGGCGCGCCCCATCGAGGTGGGATCGCAACCCATGGCTGGATGCGACGCCCAGCACGGCCCGCACCGTCTCGAGCGGCCACACGCGACCACCGCCGATGTTCGTGGTCTGCTCGACCGACACGAGCCGCGAGCGGGGCCCGTAGCGGTCTCCCCCCGGGCGCACCGCGGCCTCCACCTGAGCCGCGGTGAAGATGCCGCCGTCCCCGTCGAGCACGTTCAGCATCGCTCCCGAGAGCGCCGCCGGGCCGCCGGCCTCGTACTGCACCGGGTGGGAGGTGCGGTCGAGGATCACCTCGTCGCCACCCGGGCGCACGTGCAGCCGAAACCCGATCGCGTTGCACATCGTGCCGGAGGGCAGGAACAGCGCCGCCTCCTTTCCGAGCAGCGTCGCGACCCGCTCCTGGAGCTCGTTGACGGTGGGGTCGTCGAAGCGCTGCTCGTCGCCGACCTCTGCCTCCGCCATCGCGCGGCGCATCGCCTCGGTCGGGCGCGTCTGCGTGTCGCTGAAGAGGTTGACAGTCATGGGCGCGGGGACGGGCCGGACTTCGCCAGCACCGCCGTGACAAGCGCCTGGACACCCTCGCGGCGGATCGCGAGCGGAAAGGAGTGCAGCACACGCTCACGCGCCTCCGCGCGGGCCTCGTCCCCGCTCGCGAGCGCGCGCTCGATCGCGGCCGCCAGCCCGGCCGGGTCCTGGTCGTCCACCTGGACGCCCACCGCTCCCACGACTTCCGGCAGCGCGCCGGCGCGCGTCGTGACCGGAACGCAACCGGCCAGCATCCCCTCGGCGACCGAGAGCCCGAAGCCCTCGTGCGCCGAGGCCTGCACGTATACGGACGCGCGCCGGTAGCAGTCGTTCAGCACCTCCTCCTCGACCCAGCCGGTGAGCACGACATTCGACGTCGCCGTCTCGCGCAGCTCGTCCGCCGCGCTGTCGTCCCACCGCCCTGCGAGCACGAAGGTGACGTCCGGCAACAGCGCCGCGGCCTGCACGAATGCGCCGAGGCCCTTGCGCACCACGTTGCGGCGGTCCACGATCCCGACGGTCAGCGCCATCCGCTCACGTCTGCCGGGCGGAAGCTCGCCGAACGGGTCGGGCACGCCGTGGTGCACGACGGTCACCCGGTCCGGGTCGATGCCCGCGTTCGCGGCCGCCTCCTCGCGGCTGTAGCGCGAGTTGGCGAGCAGCCGCGTGGCGCGCCTCATCACCCATCGCGAGACCAAGCGCATCAGGCCGCGGCCCTGGACGCCGTAGGGGATGCTGGGCAGGTTGGCGGTGTCGTACCCGCCGATCACCACGATCGACGGCTTGCGCATCAGCCAGGCGAGCGTCACGGGCCAGAACGTGTGCCACGACGCGAACCATCCGAACACCACGTCGCTGCGCGCTACCGCCCGGACGAGGGCCACGAGGTTCACCAGCGGTCCCTGCTGGCGCCAGTCACGGACCGCCCACCGCTCGGTCAGCACCGACCGGTCGATTCCGACAAAGCTCGACTCGCGGCTGTAGACGAACAGGATCCTCGCCCCGGGGGAGCTCATCGGGCGGCGACCTTACCAGTGCCGCTGGCAACCCCTCTTGCCCCACCGGGCGAGGAGGCGCCGCGGCCGTCGCACGCGTATGTAGAGTTACGGCCTTCATGCGGACCCGGCGACCGATGAGCAAGGCGATCGCGCTCTGCGCGCTGCTGGCCGCGCTGGTGCTCGGCGCGGGCTGCGGCGGCGACGACGGGGGCGACGGCGGGTTCAGCGCCCGCGACAAGCTCGAGGTGCTCCAGGCCCGCGGCGACATCGCCGAGTACTGCTCGGTCCAGGACACCGGCCCCAACGATCTCACGGACCGCAGCCTCGGAATCATGCTCGACGCCATCAGGGACCTCGCCCGCATCTACCGCGAGCACCCGGACGCGACGGTCGAGATCCCGGTGGAGAAAAAGACCTTCACCATGGAGGAGCTGACGCGCGAGCAGATTCGCGAGCTGCGCAACTGCGGCCGAGACGGGCGCCAGCAGGCAGGCGTGCTGGAGGCAGCTCTACAGCAGCCTGCCCAGAGCTAGCTCTACCTAGTTTCGGCTCGGATGCGAGCGGCGGCCTCCGTGGCGCCGCGTGTGCGTTCCTAAGGGATGAAGATGCCCTGCATCGCCAGCCGCGTGTTCGGCTCCGTCCCCACGAGTCCGTCCGGCCCCCCGTCGATCGCGAAGATCTCCCGGGTCTCCACGATCGCCCGCTTGCCGTCCTTGACCGAGCCCGGCACGATCGCGTTCGCTGTCGTGGCGACGGAGCAGGCAGACCCGATCGACGTGCTGGCGGTCGCGGTGCAGCTGACCGTGGTCGGGAACGGGATGTCGGTCACGGTGGCCGGGTCCGTGCCACCGCCCGGGGCGAGGGCGCTGAAGTGGTCGGTGATCCGGATCGTCGCGTTCGCCTGCAGCTCGCCCGTGTAGTCCGGGCCGCCGGCCGCATTCGTCGAGCCGCACGCGGCAACACCGGTCTTGCAGCGGATGTCCGTGCTGGCGCCGCTCAGCTTCACGTCGGAGTCATCCGGTGCCCCGGGCACACCGACGACGACCGACACCCGGGCGTGGGCGACGGCGTTCGCCGCCGCGCCGTTGGCATCGGGTGTGCCGACGGTGACGGATTGCGACGACTGGACCGGCGGGTTGCAGGACGGGAACGCCAGCGGCGGCCCGTGCGTGCGGTTGGCGGACGTGCACTGGTTGTATGCCGGCACGAGTGCGACCCTGATGGGCGACGCCGCCCTCGGCCTAGGATGTGACGCGAACGCCGAGGGCGCCGCGATCCCGACGAGCAGAGCAGCAGCAGTGAGGGGCACCATCGCCCTGAACGACTTGCTCATGTAACCCCCTCCCCAGAAGGTGTCTCGAATGATGAGCGTCCGCGTGGCGCGGAGGTCGCACAGAGTACACGGCAGGGGATCAGATGCAAGCCGGCGGCGGCTGCGACCGGAGCTGTTCGGGAGCTCAGCCCTGGGTCTGCTCGCGCGCGCGCTCGCGCAGCCGCTGGCGGATCTCCCGATGACGGGTATCGGTGCGGCGTTGCTGCACCCGCTGGGCGTTGCGGGCACCCTTCTTCGTGAGCGGCGTGCGCTGGGCCTCGGCCCACTGCCTGGGCGGCCAGGCTCCAAGCAGGAAGGTCTGGCGGTCGTTGTTGCCCTCCTCGTCGCGCGCGTCGAGGATCACGGTGTAGTAGCCGGCCCGCGGGAAGGTGTGGGTGGGGTTCTGCTCCTCGCTGGTCGTCCCGTCGTCGAAACGCCAGCGGTACGCGACATCGCCCTTTGCGTTCTTGGCGTCCGCGGTGAACCGCGAGACCAGGGGGGTGGGGCCGGCAAAGTGGTCAGCGTTGCCGGTGACGTTGAAGTTTCCGCCTCCTTCGTCCTCGTCGCCTCCACACGATGCGACGAACACGGCCGCCGCAAGCGCGGCGGCCATCACCAGAAGGGATTTGCTGAGGCGGGCTCGGTTCACGGCGTCCTCTCGAGGTGACTGTAGGCGGGGTTCCTTAACAAGGCATTAGACCTGGCGCTGAGGCGGCCAAAAAATAGCGAAAGGCCGGGAGCGGCAGTCCCGCCCCCGGCCTTTCACGACACCCGATCGCTCGGGTGCCTGCTCACGCGGCTAGGGAATGAAGATTCCCTGGACCCCGAAGAGCGTGTTGGGCGCGGTGCCCATGGCGCCGTCGGGGCCACCGTCGAAGACCTGGATCTGCGCGATCTCGACGATCGCCCGCTTGCCGTCCTTGACGGCAGCGGGGACGACCGCGTTGGCCGTCGTGGTGACGGAGCACCTGCCGCCGATCGCCGTGCTCCCCGTGCCCGCGCAGGACGCGTTCACCGGGAACGGAACATCGATCACGGTGGCGGCGTCGGTGCCGCCGCCCGGAGCCACCGCGTTGAAGTGGTCCGTGATCCGGATCGTGGCGTTGCCCTGCACCTCACCGGTGTAGTCGGCACCGTCGGCCGCGTTGGCCGCACCGCAGGCAGCGG
>JBOGZM010000208.1:0-3726 GCA_050697255.1 Solirubrobacterales bacterium | reverse complement strand
GTGGCGGGCAGCGCGTGGGAGGAGGAGCCGAGTCCCGTGGCCGAGGCCGCGTTCTCGCCCGGCGCCGGGCCCGGCTGGCGGGCCTGGAACGAGCACAGCCCGGAGGTCGAGTTCTGCGACTTCGCGGGGGCGCTGGTGCAGCTGGTGGAGCCGGCGCACGTGATCGAGACGGGCACGGGCCAGGGGTTCGTGACCCGGCGCATCAGGGAGCAGATCGGCCCCGGGCAGCAGCTGCTCTGTTTCGAGTCGAGCCCGGAGTGGCGCGAGGCGCTCCGCGCGCTGCCCGCGTTCGACGGCACGATCTGCACGCTCTCGGATGAGGACAGGCCCGGCGACGCGGACTTCTCGACTGCGGCCCTGAGCGTGCTCGACTCCCAGCTCGGCCACCGCTTCGACGAGCTGCAGACGTGGTGGCGGGCCGCCCCGCCGGGCGCGCTCGTGCTGATCCACGGCACCGGTGGCGAACACGCCGACGAGCCGCCTCGCAGGCGCCTGGCCGCCCTGATCCGGGAGCTGGGCATCCCCGGCGTCTTCCTCAAGAACCCGCGCGGGTCATTCCTCGGCTTCAAGCCCGAGCAGCCCTGAGGTACCGGCATCCCGCAGATCCTCGGCACCTGCGACGAACGGTTCGCGGTCGTGCGAGATGCTTTCGGGGACAACTTCCGCCGGCACGACGAGCTCGGGGCCGCGGTCGCGATCACGGTCGATGGAGAGCCGGCCGTCGATATCTGGGCCGGGTGGATGGACGCCGCTCGCACCCGCGCCTGGGAGCGCGACACGCTGGTCGACGTGTTCTCCGTCGGCAAGGCGATGGCGGCACTCTGCGTCCTGATGCTGGTGGAGCGCGGGCAGGTGGACCTGGAGGCGCCCGTGTCGCGGTACTGGCCCGAGTTCGCGGCCGGCGGCAAGGGCGGCGTCACGGTGCGGATGCTGCTCAGCCACCGGGCCGGCCTGCCGGCCGTCCGCCGCACCCTGCCCGGCTCCGCGATCTACGACTGGGGCGCGATGACCGCCGCGCTCGCGGAGGAGGAGCCGTGGTGGGACCCCGGGTCGACGCACGGGTACCACGTCAACACGCTCGGCTTCCTGGCCGGCGAGATCGTGCGCCGCGTGAGCGGCGAGAGCATCGGCGGGTTCTTCCGGCGCGAGGTTGCCGGCCCGCTGGAGGCGGACTTCCACTTCGGGCTCGGGGCCGCACAGGACGCCCGCGTGGCAGAGTTCGTCTTCGGCGGAGAGTCCTCGGACCCGCAGCCGGGGCCCCCCGATGAGGAGCGCGGCTTCCTGCTGAGCCGTGTGTACCTGAACCCGCCCGGGCTCTCGGGCATCGGCACCGTCAACACCCGCGCCTGGCGGGCGGCCGAGATACCGTCGGCGAACGGTCACGCGACCGCGCGCGCGGTGGCGCGGATCTACAGCGCGCTGGCCGGCCGGCTGCTCGGCGCCGAAACCCTCCAGCAGGCGACCTCCGAGGCGTCCGCCGGCACCGACTTCGTGCTGGGCCGCCCGTCGCGGTTCGGGCTCGGCTTCCAGCTCACGCAGCCGGAGCGCCCGCTGGGGCCGAACCCACGCAGCTTCGGCCACTTCGGTGTCGGCGGCTCGCTCGGCTTCGCCGATCCCGACGCCGGCCTCGCCTTCGCCTACACGATGAACCGCTCCGGCCCGCGGTGGCAGAACCCGCGCACCCGGGCCCTGATCGATGCGGTGTACGCCGCGCTCTGATGTGATGCCCGCCATGAAGATGCGCGCGGCGGTGCTGGAGGAGTTCGGAGCGCCGCTCGAGGTGCAGGACGTCGAGCTCGACGAGCCTCGGGCGGGCGAGGTGCTGGTGCGCCTGGAGGCGTGCGGGGTCTGCCACACGGATCTCTACACAGCCTCCGGGGCCGACCCCTCGGGATACGCGCCGGCGGTCCTGGGGCACGAGGGCGCCGGCGTCGTGGAGCGGGTCGGCGAGCAGGTGTGGCTGGTGAAGCCCGGCGACCATGTCGTGACGCTGTTCTCGCCCCAGTGCGGCGAGTGCATCCATTGCCGCAGCCCGAGGACCAACATGTGCCTGGCGATCCGCGAGCAGCAGAACCGGGGCTACCTGCCGGACGGCACGACCCGGCTGTCCCGCGACGGGCAGCCGGTCCGCCACTTCATGGGGACCTCGACGTTCGCCGAGTACGCCGTGCTGCCCGAGATCGCGCTCGCGAAGGTGTCGCCGGAGGCGTCCCTCGACCGCGCCTGCCTGTTCGCCTGCGGCCTCTCCACCGGTCTCGGTGCGGCGATGTTCACCGCCCAGGTGGTGCCCGGGTCCACGTGCGTCGTGTTCGGGGCCGGGATGGTCGGGCTCGGCGCGGTGGCGGGCTGCCGGCTCCAGGGCGCCGAGCGGATCGTCTGCATCGACCTGTCCGACGAGCGGTTGGCGCTGGCGACGGGGCAGGGCGCGACCGACGTGCTGATCGGCGGGGAGGACGCGGTCGACCGGATCCTGGAGATGACCGACGGCTTCGGCGCCGACTACACCTTCGAGGCCACCGGCAGCGTCACCGTGATGGCCCAGGCGGTGGCCGCGGCGCGCATGGGATGGGGCCTGTGCACCGTCGCCGGGGTGGCCGGCAGGGGCGAGACGCTGGACATCGTGCCGCGGCTGCTGATCACCGGCCGGCGCGTGTGCGGGTCCTCCTTCGGAGGGGTCAAGGGCCGCGACCAGGTGCCACAGCTCGTGGACCGCTACCTGGCGGGGGAGATCGACGTCGACGCCTTCATCTCCCACGACCTGACGCTCGACGAGGTCAACCGCGGCTTCGAGCTGATGGAGGCGCAGGACGGCATCCGCAGCGTGATCCACTTCGAGACGACGGGCTGAGTCAGCCGGCGAGCCAGCCGGTGAGCAGCGGGTCCCGCTCGACGGCGCGCTCCATCTCCGCCCGCGCGGTCGCCCGCACCTGGTCCTTGACGCGCGCGTACGCCGGATAGCGGGCGAGTTGCGCCGCGATCTCCACGGCTCGCTCCACCAGCCGCCCGGGCGCGGCCAGCTCGTCCACCACGCCCAGGGCGAGCGCCTCCTCGGGACCGACCACGCGCCCCGTGAGGCACAGGTTGTTGTAGACCGGAGGCGCGAGCCGGTGGCGCACCGCCTCCAGTGGAGCGGCCGGGAACGGCACGCCGGCGACCACCTCCGTGAGGCCGAGCTTGCAGTCGGCGCTGGTCGCCACCACGACGTCGCAGGCGAGCGGGATCACCAGGCCGCCGCCGAGCGCGTGGCCGTTGACGGCCGCCACCACCGGCACCGGGAGAGCGAAGAGAGTCGTCACGAGCCGGTTGATCGCCTCGACGCCGGCGCGCTGTCCGGCGCGGTCGAGCGTGGCGGCCGCCTTGGTGTCAACGCCGGCCGAGAAGGCCCTGCCCGCACCGGTCAGGACGATTGCGTCCGAGCGCTCGCCCTCGCGCTCCAGGGTCGCGGTCAGGTCCCGCCCGAACGCGGTCTCGAGCGCGTTCACGGGCGGGCGGTCGAGGGTCACCACGACAACTCCCTCCGCGGCCTCCTCGGTCCGGATCTCGCCCATCGCGGCCTACCGTAACCGGCCGCGCCGCGGCAAGCCGCCGCCCATCGCCGCTCCGGCCCGTCAAGCGCCATCCTTCGGGCGTCGATTCCCGATCGCAGACACCGTGCGCCCGCTCGCAACCACACGCCGGAAGCACCAGGTCGCCGCGCCGCTGGGCGTCGCGCTCGCCGTGCTCGCG
>JBOGZM010000207.1:0-2796 GCA_050697255.1 Solirubrobacterales bacterium | reverse complement strand
CTGTGGGACGCCGTCGCGATGAACCCCCGCGAGGCCGAGCGCAAGCAGGTCGCGCAGCTGCTCTCCCTGTGGGATACCCACCTGCTGACGGCGCTCGGCGGAGGCGGGCTCTCGCGCTTCAGCAAGCTCCCGCCGGAGCGGCGCGAGCGCGTGCTGCTGAGCTGGTGCGACAGCCGTCTGCCGCAGCGGCGGGCGGCGTTCCAGGCGCTGCGCAAGGGCGCGCTGCTCTTCTACTACATGGTCCCCGGCACAAACGGCCGCAGCCCTGTGTGGGACCAGATCGGCTACGCCGGACCGCTCGGCAACAACCCCGACGCGCCGCCCAAGGCGCTGCGACCGCTGGCCGTCGATCGGGACACGACGCTGGAGTGCGACGTGTGCGTGGTCGGCTCCGGGGCGGGCGGGGGCACGGCGGCCGGGGTGCTGGCGGCGGCCGGCCTCGACGTGGTCGTGCTCGAGTCCGGCGACTACTACGACGACGAGGATTTCGACGGCGGCGAGCTCGAGGGCTACGGGCGCATGTACATGGACGGAGGGGGCGCCGCAACGCACGACCAGAGCGTCGGCCTGCTCGCCGGCAGCTGCCTGGGCGGCGGCACGACCGTCAACTACACGACCTCCTTCCGGACTCCCGACGACGTGCGCGAGGAATGGGCTTCCCACGGCGTGCCCGCGTTCGCGTCGGAGGAGTACGCCCGCAGCCTCGACGCGGTCTGCGAGCGCCTCGGCGTGAACCAGGAGCACAACAAGCCCTCCGCGCGCGAGGAGGCGCTGCAGCGCGGCCTCACGGAGCTGGGCTGGCACGCGGACTTCATGCCGCGCAACGTGCGCGGCTGCGAGCAGGGGAAGAACTGCGGCTACTGCAACTACGGCTGCCGGTTCGGGGCGAAGCAGTCCACGGTGAAGACCTGGCTGAAGGACGCGCACACGGCCGGTGCGCGCATCCTCGTCAATACCCGCGCCCAGAATGTGGTGGTCGAGGGCGGGACCGCGGCCGGGGTGGAGGCGCGCACCACAGACGGGCACCGGGTCTCGGTCCGCGCGCGGGCGGTCGTGGCCGCCTGCGGGGCGATCCACACTCCCGCGCTGCTGCGCCGCTCCGGCCTCGAGAACGTGAACATCGGCAGGCACCTGCGGCTGCACCCCGTGACCGTGATCTGGGGCGTCTTCGACGAGGAAGTGCGGCCCTGGGAGGGCACGATGCAGGCGATCTACTCCGACCAGCACCGCTTCCTGGACGATGGGTACGGCGTCAAGTACGAGACCGCCGCGATCCATCCCAGCCTGCTGGTCGTGTTCTCGCCCTGGCGCGGCGGCCGCGAGCACTCCCGGATCATGGAGGCATTGCCGAACTCGGTGCCGATCGGCGTGCTGGTGCGCGACCGCGACGGCGGTGAGGTGCGGGTCGGCCGCGACGGGCACCCGATCGTGCGGTACGCGCTGTCGGACTACGACATCCGCCACGTGCGGCGCGGCGTCGAGGGGGCGGCCGAGATCCACGAGGCGGCCGGCGCGCAGCGCATCTTCTCCTCCCATTCGCGTGAGGTTGCATACCGGCCCGGTGGGAGCGGGCGCGAGCAGTTCATCCGCAGTGCGGACGCGTGCGGCTGGGACGCCGGCCACTGCACGTACGGGTCGTTCCACATCATGGGCAGCGCGCGCATGGGCGGCTCACCGGAGACGTCCGCCTGCAACCCGCGCGGCGAGACCTGGGAGGTCCGCAACCTCTACGTGTGCGATGCCTCCGCGTTTCCGACCGCATCGGGCGTGAACCCGATGATCTCGATCGAGTCGATCGCGCACATGAACGCCTCGGCGATCGCGGACGTCCTGCGCTAGACGCCACGTCCACAAGTACGGTCTGACCTGCCGGCTGCAAACCATCGTCTGGCTTCGTCGCCGGCCCAAGAGTCAGGCTATTGGGCCTTCCTGCGTCCTCTCCATGCTCGGCATAACCCGCCCGTACCTGCGGACGCGACCACTAGCTAGGAGGTCGCAGGTGTGAAAAGCTGCCCAATGGGCATCAAGTAACGCGTACTTCGCGGCTCGCCGCAACTTCGCCACGGTTTGCGGGCCGCCGCCCCCACGCAAACAACCGAAGGAGGCTTCCGTGACAGACGTCAATGCGCGCGACGCGAAGTTGATCCAGTACTTGAACGAGGCGCACATCAAGGAGCGCCAGCTCGAGCAGGCGCTCCAGGCGCACATCGCGATGACCAAGCTCGCGCCCTACCGCAAGCGCCTCCAGCAGCATCTGAGCGAGACGAAGAACCACGCGCGGCGGGTGGAGCGCCGCATCAAGCAGCTCGGCGGCGAGGCCGAGGGCATCGGCGGCGTCGTCCAGGATGCGACCGGCCGCGCGCAGGTGGTCGCGGCGCGCGGCGCGGCGCTCGCGCAGGGGCAGGTGCACATGCTGCGCGGCACCGGCGTGCAGGAGAAGATGCTCAAGAACGCCAAGACGGAGTTTCAAAGCGAGGCCGAGGAGATCGGCACGTACTCGGCGATCGAGTCGCTGGCGAAGATCGTCGGCGACCGCGAGACCGAGCAGCTCGCGAAAGCGATCCTGCGTGAGGAAAAGCGCATGGCGGGATTCCTCGAGAAGCTGATCCCGAAGCTGACGCAGGCGGTCGCCAAGGCGGAGATCCCGTCCTCGCAGCGCAACGGCGGGCGGCGCGCAACGAGTAGCCGCCGCCGCACGACGCGCAGCCGCAGCAGCAACGGCAGCCGCACCAGCGCCCGCGGAAGCAGCTCGCGCAGCCGCAGCGGGGCCTCCCGCAGCACGAAGTCGCGGAGCGG
>JBOGZM010000206.1:0-6691 GCA_050697255.1 Solirubrobacterales bacterium | reverse complement strand
GCCTGGGCGGTCCCGGAGGGAGTCGACCAGACCGCCGTCGGCCGCGCGCTGGCGGAGGGCACCCTGCTGGGCGCGTACCGGTTCGACCGCTACAAGTCGGGCAACGACGACAACGGCACACAGGGGCCCGACGAGGTCGAGGTCCTCTCGGCCGAGGACCTGTCGGCCGCGATCCGCGAGGTCGACATCGTGGCGGAGCACCAGAACACCGCCCGCGACCTCCAGAACCTGCCCTCCAACGACCTCACTCCTACGAAGCTCGCCGACCACGCGCTGCGCCGCGCGCAGGAGATCGAGGGCCTCGAGGGCATCGCGTTCGGCCGGGAGGAGATCCAGAGCCGCGCCATGGGCGGGCTGCTGTCCGTCACCCAGGGCTCGCACGAGGAGCCCCGCTTCATCGTGCTGCGCTACGACGGGGGAGGCGGCGGTCCCCTGCTCGGACTCGTCGGCAAGGCGGTCACGTTCGACACCGGCGGTATCTCGATCAAGCCCTCGTCGAAGATGCAGGAGATGAAGATGGACATGTCGGGGGGGTCCGCGGTGATCGAGGCGACGGCCGCGATCGCCCGGCTCGGGCTTCCGGTGCGGCTGCTGAGCGTCGTGCCCTCGACCGAGAACATGCCCTCCGGTCACGCGACGAAGCCGGGCGACATCATCCGCATCTCCAACGGCAAGACCGTCGAGGTGAACAACACGGACGCGGAGGGCCGGCTGATCCTCGCGGACGCGCTTGCGTACGCGGCTTCCGAGGGCGCGGAGCGGATAGTCGACCTCGCGACGCTGACCGGCGCGATCCTGGTCGCGCTCGGCTCCACGTACGCCGGCCTGTTCTCCAACCACGACGCCTTGAGCGCCGCGATCGAGCAGGCGGGCGAGCGGACGGGTGAGATCGCGTGGCGCATGCCGCTCCACCCCGACTACAAGGACCTCACGCGCGGCAAGATCGGCGACCTCGTGAACGCAGCAGAGGTGCGCAAGGCGTCCTCGGCCTACGCTGCCTCGTTCCTGGAGGAGTTCGTGGACGGCAAGCCGTGGGCGCACCTCGACATCGCCGGCACCGCCTGGGACCAGGACAACCGGGACTACGTCGGCAAGGGCGCGAGCGGGTGGGGCGTGCGGATGCTGGTCGAGCTGGCGCGCGACATCGGCGCGGCTGCCTGACGCGGTGGACTTCGACCTCAGCGCCGAGCAGAAGCTGATCCAGTCCACGGTGCGCGACTTCGCACGCCAGGAGGTCGCGCCGGTCGCCGAGGAGCTGGACCGCGAGAAGCGGTTCCCGTACGAGATCGTGGAGAAGCTCGGCAAGCTCGGGCTGATGGGCATCCCGTTCCCGGAGGAGTACGGGGGCGGCGGCGGCGACACCCTTTCGTACGCCCTTGCGATCGAGGAGCTGGCGCGGGTGGATGCGTCCGTGTGCATCACGGTCGCTGCGCACACGTCGCTGGGGACGATGCCGATCTACCTCTGGGGGACGGACGAGCAGAAGCGCGACTGGCTCCCGCAGCTGTGCGCGGGCGAGCGGCTCGCCGCCTTCGGGCTGACCGAGCCCGAGGCCGGGTCCGATGCCGGCAACACGCGCACGACGGCACGGCTGGAGAACGGCGATTGGGTGATCAACGGCGCGAAGCAATTCATCACCAACTCCGGCACCGACATCTCCGGCTGCGTGACGATCACCGCGGTGACCGGCGGCTCGAACGGCCGCAAGGAGGTCTCGAACATCATCGTCCCGAACGGGACGCCCGGCTACGAGATCGGCGAGGGGTACCGCAAGATGGGCTGGAACGCCTCCGACACGCGCCCGCTGTCGTTCGACGACGCCCGCGTGCCGGAGTCGAACCTCCTCGGCCCGCGCGGTGACGGGTTCAAGCAGTTCCTGCACATCCTCGACGGCGGTCGGATCGGCGTCGCGGCGATGGGTGTCGGCATGGCGCAGGGCGCGCTGGACGAGGCCCTGAAGTACGCCAAGGAGCGCAGGGCCTTCGGCCAGCCGATCTCCAAGTTCCAGGCGATCCAGATCAAGATCGCGGACATCTCCGCGGAGATCGAGGCGGCCCGCCTGCTGACCTACAAGGCGGCGCTGGAGAAGGACCGCGGCCAGAGCTTCACGTTGACCGCGGCGCAGGCGAAGCTGAAGACGGGACGGCTCGCGGTGCGCGCCTGCGAGGAGGCGGTGCAGATCCACGGCGGCTACGGCTACATCGAGGAGTACCCGGTGTGCCGGTTCTACCGCGACGCCAAGATCCTCACGATCGGCGAGGGCACCGACGAGGTGCAGCAGATGGTGATCGCGCGGCAATTGGGCTGCTGAGCCGCTGCTTGATTCGCGCGCCGCGCGCGACAACAAGCGCGACGGGCGCGTCTACCGGATCGCCTTCGCGGCATCCGGCGGAAAGGGCGGGAGCTGCTCGGGGACGGTGAAGGTATCCGTGCCGCGCAAGAAGAACAGAACCGCGGTCGACTCCGCGCCGCCGAGTCACGACTCGTTCGGCTAGCGCTCGCGCCGGCGCAGCAGCTCCTCGGCCGCGCTGGCCGGGTCGACCTCGCGCCGCACGACCCGCTCGAGCAGCTCCTGCACGGAGGCGTCGCCCTCCAGCGAGCGCTCCAGCTCCCGCCGCAGGCGGACCGCCGCCAGCCCGAGCACCTCGTTGCGAAGGTTGCGGCGGCGCCGCTCCTCGAGCGTGCCCGCCTGCGTGATGTGCTGGTGGTGGGAGTCGATCGCGGCGGCGAGCTCCTCCACCCCGCTCCCCTCGGTGGCCTCGGTCTTCAAGATCGGGACCTTCCAGTCGGTCACCGGCCCGAGTGCCAGCACCCCGCGGATCTCGCGCACCATCGTGTCTGTGAGGGGATGGTTCGCCTTGTTCACCACGATCACGTCAGGGATCTCCATCACGCCGGCCTTCAGCGCCTGGACCGAGTCCCCCGAGCCGGGCATCAGCACCAGCACGATGGTGTCGGCGTGGTCGATGATGTCCACCTCGGCCTGGCCCACGCCGACAGTCTCGACCAGCACGTCGTCCCTGCCGGAGGCATCCATCAGCAGCACGGCCTGGAGCGTCGCCTCCGACAGGCCGCCGAGCGCGCCGCGGCTGGCCATCGAGCGGATGTAGACGCCCTCGTCGAGGAAGTGCTCCGCGAGCCTGATCCGGTCGCCCAGCAGGGCCCCCTCCGTGAAGGGGCTGGACGGGTCGATGGACAGCACCGCCTCCTGGCGGTCCGCGGCGCGGGCGTGCGCGACCAGCGTCGCGATCAGAGTGCTCTTGCCGACTCCGGGTGGTCCCGTGAAGCCCACGATCCGGGCCCGCCCCGTGTGCGGGTAGACCTCTCGCACCAGCTCCCAGCCGGCCGGGTCGTCGTTCTCCACCAGCGTGATGCCGCGCGCCAGCGCGCGCTTGTCGCCGCGCAGGAGCCGCTCCGCGAGCGTCCCCTGGGCCGGCCTGGGCTCTGTCTCAGCCTCCATCGGGGTGCGAATCATGCCAGCCGCCCCGGCAGGTGGGCTACTTCACCCTCGCATAGCGAGAGCCAGGTAGCCCACCTCGTTGGGGGTGCGAACGATCGCGCGCAGATGCGCGCGAAAGACGCGCGGGAAACGAGTGGAAGGCGCGCAGGGCTCAGGCCGCGACTTCGGCGGACTCGCCCCGGTGGCGGCGGTACATCTCCTGCACCCACTGGAAGCCGGGGCGCGACGCGAGCGGCTCTCTCCGCCGCACGAGCGCCTCGGGCAACGGCTCGGGCACCTGGTACTGGGCCTCGGCCGGCCGCACCAGTGGATGGAAGAGCGAGGCCGCCGTCAGGTCCGCCACGGTGAAGCGGTCGCCGACGAGGTACTCGCGCCCGCCGAGCTCCAACTCCAGGCGGTCCAGCGCGGCATACGTCTTGTCCCAGCCCTGCTCGGCCGTCTCCGGGTTGATGCCGTAGCGCATCCGCAGCAGCGGCCCGGCCAGGGCGGCGGTCCCTTTGAATCCCGCGTGCACGGCGCGGCCGGCGCTGGGCGCGGCCGCCCAGGCGAATGCCTCGCGGTCGCGCGTCACCTCCGCGAACAGCGCCCGCCGGATGTGCGGTGCGAGCTCCTCGTCGAAGAACTCCTCCAGCTCCAGGGCGCGGGCGCGCTCGGCCGGGCCGGCGGGGTACAGCGGCGGGTCCGGATGGCTCTGCTCGAGCGCCTCGATGATGCGCGTCGAGTCGCCGATCGTGGTGCCGTTCATCCTCAGGACCGGGAACGTGGCGCCGCGCGTCATCGCGAACGCCCAGGCCGTGTGGAACATCGGTGGCGGTGCTTTGCGCACGTGCGGGATCCCCTTGTAGTCGAGAGCCCACCGCGCCTTCTCGTTGTAGTGCGAAACCTGGATGTGGTACAGCACGGGCGTCGCCACGGACGCAACCCTACATATCATCCGACCGTGGTGTCGGAGGTCGTCTCGAAACCGGAAGTGCCGGATGTGCCGCTGCCCGCGGAGCCCACCCCGCGGCGCGTTGGGGCGATGGCCGTGCTGCGCTTCTGGGCCCGCAACCGGATGCTGACGCCCAAGTACGGGCTGCTGGTGGCGCGGCTCGCGTGGCGGCGCCTGACCCCGACGGGCAGGCGCATAGCGCTGGACGGCATGCTGTTCCTGGGCAGCCGGGTGACGATCCAGATCGGCCGCCGCGCGCGCGTGCGGTTCGGGCGCTGGGTGTGGATCGGGCACGGGACGAAGATCCGCTGCCACGAGGGCGAGGTGTCGATCGGCGCGAAGACCGTGCTGGGGCAGGAGTGCACGATCTCGGCCTACAAGCACGTCTCGATCGGGGAGCAGTGCATCCTCGCCGACCGCGTGATGCTGATCGACTTCGACCACAACGCGGCCGAGACGGAGCGGCCGATCCGCGTGCAGGGCATCTACAAGCGCGACACGCGCGTGGGCAGCAACGTGTGGATCGGGCACGGCGCACAGATCCTGCGCGGGGTGACCGTGGGTGACAACGCGATCATCGGGGCGGGCGCGGTGGTCACCAAGGACGTGCCGGCCAACGCCGTCGTGGGTGGAGTGCCGGCGCGGGTGTTGAGGATGCGGGCGGCGCCGGTCAGCCTGCGCTGGCGCGATCCGCTCGAGCCGTAGCGAGAAGCTCCGCGTAGACGCCCGCCGTCTGCTCGGCCACGTCGGACCAATCGAAGCTGCGCACGTGGTCGTAGGCCTCCGCCACCAGCCGCCGGCCCAGCTCGTCGTCCGCCAGGATGCGGACGGCGACGGAGGCGAGCGATTCGGGGTCGCGCGCGCGAAAGCGCAGGCCGACCTCCTCGTGGGGAACCACCTCGCGCAGGCCGCCGGTGTCCGCGACGAGACAGGGACAGCCGGACGCCATCGCCTCGAGCGCCACGAGGCCGAAGGGCTCGTAGATGGAGGGCACCACCGTCAGGTCTGCGATGCGGTACAGCGTGTGCAGCACGTCGTCCCCGATCCAACCCATGAACGCACCGTGCGCATCGAGGCCCAGCTCCGTCGCCTGCGCGCGCAGCTGCTCCTCGTGCGTGCCCGCGCCGGCGACCAGGAAGCGCACGTCGCCGAGCTCCTCGATCACCTTGGGCAGCGCTTCGAGGGCCACCTGGAATCCCTTCTCGTAGACGAGCCGCCCGACCAGCAGCACGAGCTTCTGGTGCGGCGCCGCGAAGCGCTCGCGTAGCCTGCGCATCTCCCCCTCGTCCCCCGGCTGGAGGTCGGTGGGGTCGATCCCGTTCGGGATCACGGCGATGCGCTCCTCCTCGATCGCGTAGATGTCGGCGATGTGGTCGCGCATGTAGGCCGAGCAGGCGATCACCTGCTCGGCCCGGTTCGCCATCCAGTGCTCGATGCCGTGGATGTGGCTCTGGGGGTGCTTGTCCACCCAGCCCTGGTGGCGGCCGTACTCCGTCGCGTGGATCGTGACCGCGAAGGGCGCGTCGAAGCGCTTTGCGAGGTGGTCCCCGGCGATGGACACGAGCCAGTCGTGGCCGTGCACGATGTCGAACTCGAACCGATCGCCGAGCTCGACTCCGGCGGCCAGCATGTCGGTGTTCATGTGCTCGACCCAGGCGATGAACTCCGACAGCTCCGCGGGCCGCTTCGGCTCCAGCACGCGGTGCAGCCACACGCCCTCGGCCAGCTCCTCGGGCGGCGACTCCTCACGACCGCGCGTCAGCACGTGCACGTCGACGTCGTGGCACACGAGGTTCTCGGCCAGCTTGCGCACGTGGCGGGCGAGCCCGCCCTCGATCAGCGGGGGGTACTCCCAGGACAGGATCAGGGCGCGCAGTGCTCAGCCCTGCCGCGGCCAGGGCGAGGAGGGTGCGACGAGCGGCGCCAGCTCGAGCTCGGGGGTGAGCCCGCGCAGGCGCTCGTCGAGCGGGACACGCCCATCCTGCGTCCCGGAGGAGTGCGGCCCACCGCCGTTCATCGCGCGGAAGTCTGTCATGGAGCGGTGCATCGCGGAGAGCGCCTCACCGAACGCGAGCAAGTGGTTGCGGACGCGCTCGCGCGGATAGTCGCCGGCGAGCCCGCGCGACCTCATGAAGGCCCAGTCGCTCGACTGCAGCGCGAGCAGCTCGCGCGCGGCCCGCCGCGCCCCCGTGGCATGACCGTCGAGCGGGCCCGACCCGAGCGCGGCCAGCAGCTGCAGCTCGGACTCCCGAGCCGCCCATACGAGGTCCGCAGCGACCGGCGAGTCCCAGGTGTGCAGG
>JBOGZM010000205.1:0-3236 GCA_050697255.1 Solirubrobacterales bacterium | reverse complement strand
GTCAGGCCCGCCTCCCGCGCGGCCCCGATCGCGCGGCCCGCCGCGGACGCGCCCGTTATCGTCGTGACGCACGGAATGCCCGCCTCGATCGCGGCGCGCCGGATCTCCCAGCCGTCCGCCCGCGCGCCCCGTCCCACGGGCGTGTTGATCACGAGGTCCACGTCACCGCCGCGGATGCGGTCGGCGACGTGTGGCGATCCCTCGGTCACCTTGTTGACGCGTTCCACCGGCGTGCCCATCTTGCGGATCGCGGCCGCCGTGCCGCTGGTCGCCAGCACGGTGAAGCCGAGATCGTGCATCCGGGCCGCGAGCTGCGTGGCGGCCGGCTTGTCCGTGTCGCAGACGGAGATGAAGACGGCGCCCTCCGAGGGCAGCGCCACGCCCGCGCCGGCCTGCGCCTTCCCGAATGCGGTGGGAAAGTCGCGCGCGATGCCCATCACCTCCCCGGTCGACTTCATCTCGGGGCCCAGCAGCGCGTCTGCCCCGTGCAGGCGCTGGAACGGCAGCACGGCCTCCTTGACGCTCACGTGGTCGCCGCTCGGCTCGTGCGGGAGGTCCTGCTCGGCGAGCCGTTCGCCGAGGATCAGGCGGCAGGCCACCTTGGCGAGCGGCACCCCGATGGCCTTGGAGACGAACGGCACCGTGCGCGACGCGCGCGGATTGGCCTCGATCACGTGCAGGCGGTCGTTGTCCACGAGCCCGAACTGCACGTTCAGCAGCCCCACAACGCCCAGCCGCAGCGCCAGCTCGCGGGTCTGGCGGCGGACCTCCTGGAGCATGTCCTCGCCGAGGCTCAGGGGCGGCAGCACGCAGGCCGAGTCGCCCGAGTGGACGCCCGCCTCCTCGACGTGCTGCATGATGCCCGCGACGTACACGTCCTCTCCGTCGGCCAGCGCGTCCACGTCGAGCTCGATCGCGTTCTCGAGGAAGCGGTCCAGCAGCAGCGGGTACATGCGGCCCGCCACCTCCCCTCCGAGGCGCTCGAGGTAGCGCTCCAGGTCCTGGCGGCCGTAACAGATCTCCATCGCCCGGCCCCCGAGGACGTACGAGGGCCGCACCAGCAGCGGGAACCCGATCCGGCCCGCCACCGCGATCGCCTCGGCCGGGTCGTCGGCCACGCCGTAGGGCGGCACCTGGATCCCGAGCTCGTCCAGCAGGGCGCCGAAGCGCCCGCGATCCTCGGCCAGGTCGATGGCGTCCACCGGCGTGCCGAGCATCCGCACGCCCGCCTCCTGGAGGCCCGCGGCGAGCCGCAGCGGCGTCTGGCCGCCGAACTGCACGATCACCCCCTCGGGGCGCTCCACGTCGACCACCTCGAGCACGTCCTCGACGGTCAGCGGCTCGAAGTACAGCCGCGTCGAGGTGTCGTAGTCCGTCGAGACGGTCTCGGGGTTGCAGTTGATCATCACGGCATCCCGCCCGCTTTCCCGGACCGTCATCGCGGCGTGCACGCAGCAGTAGTCGAACTCGATCCCCTGGCCGATGCGGTTCGGCCCCGACCCCAGGATCGCGACGCTCGGCGCCGTCCCGCGGCGCAGCTCCGCGTCGCGCGCCTCGCCACCCGTCATCGGGCGCTCGTAGGCGGAGTAGAAGTAGGGCGTCTCGGCCTCGAACTCGGCCCCGCAGGTGTCCACGGACCTGAACGCGGGCCGCAGGCCGGCCGCCAGCCGCTCGGCGCGCGTGACGCCCGCCTGCTCGTCGGAGAAGCCCAGGTCCTTGCGGCGCGCGAGGGCGCCCGCGCCATCGCCGGACTCCGCCTCGACCAGCGCGGCGAACTGGTCCAGGAACCAGGAGTGGATCGCGGTGCGGCGATGAAGCTCCGCCACGCCCACGCCCCGCCGCAGCGCCTCGAGCAGCAGCTCCCAGCGATCGTGCGACGGCACCTCCAGGCGCGCCAGCAGCTCCTCGTCGTCCTCAGGCGCCACCGGCGTGGCGTCCAGCTCGCGCGAGCGCATCGCCTTCATGAAGGCCTGCTTGAACGTGCGCCCGATCGCCATCACCTCCCCGACGCTCTTCATCTGGGTCGTGAGGCCGCCCTCGGCGAGCGGGAACTTCTCGAACGCGAAGCGCGGGATCTTGACCACGGCGTAGTCGATCGTGGGCTCGAACGAGGCCGGCGTGCGGCGGGTGATGTCGTTGGGGATCTCCTCGAGGGCGTAGCCCACCGCGAGCCGCGCCGCGATCTTCGCGATCGGGAACCCGGTCGCCTTGGAGGCGAGCGCGGACGACCGCGACACGCGCGGGTTCATCTCGATCACGACGACCTCGCCGCCGGCGGGATCGACGGCGAACTGGATGTTGGAGCCGCCGGTCTCGACACCGACCGCCCGGATCACCGCCAGCGCCTGGTCGCGCAGCACCTGGTACTCGCGGTCCGTGAGCGTCTGCTGGGGCGCGACCGTGACGCTGTCGCCCGTGTGGACGCCCATCGGGTCGATGTTCTCGATCGAGCAGACCACGAGCGCGTTGTCGTTGTGGTCGCGCATCACCTCCAGCTCGAACTCGCCCCAGCCGATCAGCGACTGCTCCAGCAGCACCTGGTTGATGGGGCTCGCGTTCAATCCCTCGGAGACGCGCTCGTGGAACTCCGCCTCGGTGCGAGCCACGCCGCCCCCGTGCCCGCCAAGCGTGAAGGCGGGCCGCACGATCAGCGGCAGGCCGATCTCGTCGATTGCGCGCTGGGCCTCCGCGATCGAGGTGACGATCGCCGACTCGGGGACCTTCAGGCCGGCCTCCTTCATGGTGCGGCGGAAGACCTCGCGGTCCTCGGCGCGCCGGATCGCGTCGTAGTCGACCCCGATCAGCTCGACCCCGAAGCGCTCCAGGGTGCCATCGTCGTGCAGCGCCTTGGCGAGGTTGAGCGCCGTCTGGCCGCCGAGGGTGCCGAGCAGCGCGTCCGGGCGCTCGCGCTCGATCACCGCCGCCACCGATTCGGGCGTGAGCGGCTCGATGTAGGTGGCCGTAGCGAACTCCGGATCGGTCATGATCGTGGCCGGGTTCGAGTTCACCAGCACGACCTCGTACCCCTCCTCCATCAGGACCTTGCAGGCCTGCACGCCGGAGTAGTCGAACTCGGCCGCCTGCCCGATGACGATCGGGCCGGAGCCGAGGATGAGGATCTTCTGGAGGTCGTCGCGCCTAGGCATGCGCCGTCACCTGCCGCACGAAGCTGTCGAACAGGTGCAGCGAGTCGTTTGGCCCCGGCCCGGCCTCGGGGTGGTACTGCACCGTGCCGC
>JBOGZM010000204.1:0-2887 GCA_050697255.1 Solirubrobacterales bacterium | reverse complement strand
GCGCCCACCCGTGTGGCGAACCCCGCGCCCAGCCGCCCTGCGCCCCAGCCGGCACCCGCTCCGAAGCCGGCGCCGCAGCAGTCGGGCTCCGGCGGCGGCGGCGGCGGCTCGTTCGACGACTCCGGCTGACAGAGAGTCATCTCTGGGCGGTCCTCGACCGCCGTCGGCGTCGTTATGGTGAGCACTCCCGCAGCCTCACCTCCATGGATAAGCAACGCGCCGAACTGATCGAACGCTTCTACGAGGCGTTCTTGCGCCGTGATGTGGACGCGATCGTCGCCCTCTGTGACGAGAGCATCGAGATCTACAAGGACCCCGACGTGGTCGAGATGGTCTCCGCGCTCACGCCGCGCGGCCACGAGCGCGTGGCGACCTACCTGCGCGGGTGGCTGGACTCCTGGGACATGTACCGGCCCAGCCTGGCCGGGTTGCGGGAGGCCGCCGGCGACGAGGTGGTGGCGCTGGTCGAGGTCCGTGCCAGAGGGCGCGGGAGCCAGTTCGACATCGACGAGGAGATCGCGGACGTGTTCACGTTCCGCGGAGAACGGATCGTGCGGCTACGCCTGCACGTCACCCGTGAGGTGGCGCTGCGTGATGCCGGGCTCGAGCCGTAGGCGCCGATCGCCAACGGACCTACTTCCCCGAGCGGTTGCGTAGGTCTTCGAGGCTCGCCCGCCTCTTTATAGTCGCCCCAGGAGTTACCCGCTTTCGGGCGAACTGAACCGGGAGTCAGGAGGGCCCGGCACATCCAAGTGGGCCCGCTTGGATTCGAACCAAGGACTCCCGGATTAAAAGTCCGGAGCTCTGCCACTGAGCTACGGGCCCCAGCGGGAAGTTAGCGGAGCGCCGGCGGGGGTTAGTGCCGGAAGTGCCGGCGGCCGGTGAAGACCATCGCGACGCCGGCGCGGTCGCAGGCCTCGATCACCTCGTGGTCCCGCTTCGAGCCGCCGGGCTGGATGATCGCCTTCACACCCTGCTCGATCGCCGCCTCGGGGCCGTCCGGGAACGGGAAGAACGCATCCGAGGCCATCACCGCGCCCTCGAGCTTGCCGGGCTGGCCCTCGCGCGCCTTTGCGATCGCGAGCCGGACGGCGTCCACGCGGCTCATCTGGCCGGCCCCGATGCCGAGCGTGCCGAGGTCGCGTGACACCACGATCGCGTTCGATCGCACGTGCTTGGCGACCTTCCAGGAGAACAGCAGCTCGCCCCACTCCTCCTCGCTCGGCTTGCGCTCCGTGACGGCCTCCATGTCACCACGCTCCTGCAGGTCGGTGTCGCCGTCCTGGAGCATCACGCCGCCCATCACCCTGCGCATGTCGCGCTCCCCGGGCGGCGGCTTGCGCCGCTCGGAGTCCTCGATGATGCGGAGGTTCGGCTTCGCGCGCAGCACCTCGAGCGCGTCCTCGGTGTAGCCGGGGGCGAACAGCAGCTCGAGGAAGTTCTCCGAGATGCGGCGCGCCAGCGTGGCGTCGACGTCCCGGTTGAGGATCACGACGCCGCCGAAAGCGCTCTGCGGGTCGCATGCGAGCGCCCGTTCGTAGGCGTCCTCGATCGACTCGCCGACCGCCACCCCGCACGGGTTGCTGTGCTTGACGATCGCCGCCGCCGGCACCTCGAACTCACGCAGCAGCGCGCGCCCCGAGTCGAGGTCGAGCAGGTTGTTGAAGGACAGCTCCTTGCCGTGCACCTTCACGGTGCGCGCCAGCAGGTGCGTGCGCGTCCCGACCTGCTCGTAGTAGGCGGCGCGCTGGTGCGGGTTCTCACCATAGGAGAGGTCGAGCACCTTCTCGAAGGCGGCCACGAAGTGGTTCGGGAAGTCGTCCTCCCGCTCGGAGTACCAGCGCGAGATCGCCGCGTCGTAGCGGGCGGTGGCGCCGAACGCCTCCGTCGCGAGCGATTCCCGCGTCTGCCCGGACATCACGCCGCCGGTCTCGTTCAGCTCCTCGATCACGGCGTCGTAGCTCTCTGGGCGCACCACCACGCCGACGTGAGCGTGGTTCTTGGCGGCGGCGCGGATCAGCGTCGGCCCGCCGATGTCGATGTGCTCGATCACCTCCTCGTCGCTGACGCCGCGGCGCGCGGCGGTGCGCTCGAACGGATAG
Organism: Solirubrobacterales bacterium; assembly: GCA_050697255.1. GTDB lineage: Bacteria > Actinomycetota > Thermoleophilia > Solirubrobacterales > JBBDJG01 > CAVSXO01. The sequence continues at coordinate 785 of JBOGZM010000204.1, read as the reverse complement.
AGGTTCACGACCACGAGGTCGATCGGGGCGATGCCGTACTCGGCCAGGGTCTCCCGGTGCTCCTCGCGGGAGCGGACGGCCAGCAGGCCGGCGAAGATCGAGGGGTGCAGCGTCTTCACGCGGCCGTCGAGGATCTCCGGAAACCCGGTGTAGTCCTCGATCGAGCGCACGTCGATGCCCGCACCGCCCAACTCGGCTGCGGTGCCGCCGGTCGAGATGATCTCCACGCCCAGGTCGATCAGGGCGCGGGCGAAGTCGACCACGCCGCGCTTGTCGTGGACGGTCAGGAGCGCGCGCTCGACGCGCAGGTCGCCCGTCACGCCCGGCGTCGCCAGCGCTCCGGTCGGGCTCGGGTCAGCCATGCTCTGCGAGCACCCCCTCGTCAACGTGGACCCACCGTGGGTTGTTGGCGTCGATACGCACGCCGCCCCTCGCGAACAGGCGGATCGCGCGGGGCAAGAGCTCGTGTTCCGTGCGGTGGAGGGCCGTCAGGATCTCCTCTTCGTCGCGAGTGTAGGGAAGCGTCACAGCCTCCTGCAAGATGATCGGTCCGGTGTCAACCCCGTCGTCCACGAAATGGACCGTGACGCCGCTCACCTTCGCTCCGTAGGCGATCTGGTCCCGGACCGGGTTGGCCCCGGGAAAGGCTGGCAGCAGGGCCGGATGGACGTTGATCACGGCGGCGGGGAACTCGGCCAGGAAGTCGCGGTCGAGCAGGTGCATGTACCCCGCGAGCACCACGAGGCGCACCCCGCGTCGCTTCAGGTATCCGGCCATCGCGCGAT
>JBOGZM010000203.1:0-6910 GCA_050697255.1 Solirubrobacterales bacterium | reverse complement strand
GGAGAACGGCGTAATCGGGAAGGGCACGTTCACCAACAAGGCGTTGCTAGACGCGATGCAGGCCGACCCGCAGGATTACTACGTCAACGTCCACAGCACGGTTTGCCCCGCCGGCGCGATCCGCGGTCAGCTCGGCGAGCACGGGCCGCGAGGCACGGCGGAGTAGCTACACCCCGGAAGGGACTTACCAGGCGCCCCCGCCGGCCTTCGCTGGTGAGGCGGGGGCGCCGGAGCGTGCCGTCAGCTCGGCCGGTGACGCTGCCCGACGATCGGCGGCATCTTGTCCATCGTGAGATCCTGAGGCCGACCTTCACCCGGCTTGAGACTCCATTGCACAAGGTTTGTGGGTGCCCCATTTCGCAAGCAAGCTTGGGCCATGCCGTAAAGCATGCGCGAGCCTGCCGCACGTCTTTGCTTCCTTGACACCGGTCCCGGTCAGGTCGAGAATGCGCTGTCACGAATAGCGGCTACCCGAGGGAGGACCGGATGGCAGAGCAGTGGCGAATTGTGGGTGATTTCGTCGATTTCTGTAAGTGCAGTGTCCCCTGCCCATGCACGTTCGGGCAGCCGCCGACCGAGGGTGACTGCGAAGGGATCATCGGATACCGGATACGCGAGGGGAACTACGGCGATGTCGATCTGAGCGGTCTGAACCTCGTCGGGGTGGCCCGCTTCGAGGGCAACATCTGGGACGAGGACACTCGCCTCGACATGGGGATGATCGTCGACGAGCGTGCGGACGAGCGCCAGCGCGAGGCGCTGCAGACCGTCTTTGGCGGGCAGGTTGGCGGCTGGCCGAAGATGTTCGCGGACAACATGCTCGGCAACATGCTGGGACTCGAGTTCGCGCCGATCGAGCTCGAGATCGACGACGCCCTGAAGTCGTGGCGCTTGAGCGTGCCGGGCAGGGCTGAGGGCAACACCGACTTGCTCAGCGGGCCGACGAGCCGTTCCGGGGAGCGCTTGGCTGTGATGAACCCGCCAGGCAGTGAGGTGGGACCCAGCCAGGGAGCGGCGACGTACGGCATCGCCTCGACGGACAAGGTCGACGCGTTCGGCATGAGCTGGGAGCGCTCCGGTCGCTCGAGCAAGCACATCCCGTTCGAGTGGTCGAGCGAGGACGAGTTCTGATCCAGCTGCCGTGACGGGATCGAGGACGGGAGTCGCCGCCGCGCGCAGTCGAGGGCAGGCAGGGCTGCCGAAGATCCGCACGCCCGCCCCGCGTCCCGGCGACGTCCAGATCTGGCTCGTTGCGGGGCTGCTGGGTCTGGCTGCCGTTGGGTGGCTCGTCACTGGCGAACGGATGGCGGGGATGGACGCAGGCCCTGGCACGGATCCGGGCTCGCTCGGCTTCTACGTGGGCGCCTGGGTGGTGATGATGGCGGCGATGATGTTCCCGTCGATCGCGCCCATGGTGCTCATGTACCGCCGTATTCACAGGCGCCGACGGGAGCTCGGGAAGGCCCGTCCGGGCGCGACGGTGCTGTTCGTGGCTGGTTACCTGATCGCGTGGACGGGTTTCGGGCTGGCCGCCTACGCGCTGCTGGAGACGACTCGCTCGCTCTCGATAGACGCGCTCTCCTGGAACGAGAACGGGAAGTACGTGGCGGGCGGTGTGATCGTTGCAGCCGCCGTCTACCAGCTGACTCCCGCCAAGGACGTCTGCCTGAGGAAGTGCCGCGGCCCGCTCGACTTCGTGCTCGGCTACTGGCGCAACGGTTACGGCGGCGCGCTCCGGATGGGGGTCGAGCACGGCGCCTGGTGCGTGGGGTGCTGCTGGGCCCTGATGGCTGCGCTCTTCGCGCTCGGGGTGATGAGCGTTGGCTGGATGGTGTTCGTGGCCGCGTTGATCTCAACCGAGAAGATGCTGCCCTGGAAGGCGATCGCCAACCGCGGGATCGCTGCCCTTTTGGTCACGCTCGGCGTCGCGGTTGCGCTCGTGCCGGGTCAGGTGCCCGGCCTGACGCTGCCGGACTCGTCCGCGGCGCGCGAGGCGATGATGCGCATGGAGGGAGGCTCGATGAAGATGCCGGCCGACTCAGGGCAGAGTGACTCCATGACGGGCAGGCGTGACTCTATGAAGGGCGACTCCATGCAGGACAAGGCGGAGTCCATGAACGGGAAACGCGGCTCGATGAAGGAGTCCACAGCCCCCTGAGGGGCCCACGCGCTACGCGCACTGACCGAGCTTGCGATCCCAGCCCCTGCCACCGCTCGCGGTGAGAAGGCTGTTCTTCCGGCACCTGAGGCGGTCCCCCCCGATGTTGTCCTGCACCAGCTTCGGCGCCGCGCCGGTGTTTCTCGACACGTCCAGGTCGCCCTTCTTGATGGTGTTGCCCCGGATCACGAACTCGATGTCCGCGAAGTTCCTCGACACCCTGATGTCCCCGCGCCTGACCACGTTGCCGCGGCAGCCCACGGCCAGCGGGTCCCCGATCAGGATGTCAGTGCCGGGTCGCTCGTCTGGGGCGTCGCCCTTGTCCGGGCCGCTCCGCCGCACCTCGATGTTTCCCCTGCGCACCGTGTTGCCGCAGATCTGGACTACCTCTCTCGTCCTCTCCGGCTCGATGTCCTCGGTCACGGTGCTGTTGAAGACGAAGAACTGGACCGCCCTGTCCGCCTCGACGCTTCCGGACACCTTTGAGCCCGTGTCGATGAAGATGGTCTGGACCTCCTTGCCCTCGACGTCCCCGCGCACCTTGGTGCCGGTGGCCTGGAAATAGGCGTCCTTGCGCGCCCTCACGTTTCCCCGGACCGTCGAGTCGATCAGCGTGCATTCGGCGCCGCGCGGGACGGTGACGTCGTCGTAGGTCTTGCCCTTGAAGACCCCGTTGCACTTCAGGTCCCGCGCCGCGGCGGGCGACGCCATTGTCAGCAGGGCCGCCACAGCGACCGCCGTCAGGCCTAACACTCTCATGCGCTTCCCTTCCCTGGGTTCCCCTGTCACAGCCCCTTTTCCTGGGCCTATGCAGCAGCTTAGTGGAGGTCGGCCGATGCTGCGCGGCGCACTATGCGCCCAACAATGCGGCCGCGACCCGCTCGGGTGCTTCCAGCGGCGGCCAATGCGCGACGTCCTCGAGCGCCAGGAAGGGTGCGCGGGGCAGGCGCTCGCGGATCCGCTGCGCCATGTGCGCGCCCGATACCGGGTCCAGCATCCCCCACACGAAGGCAAGAGGGACGTCGGTCGTCTCGAGCGCAGTGACCCAGCGCTCCCCGTGGACCGCCCGGTCGGCGATGTAGCGAATCAGGCGGTGGGCGATCAGCTGACCACCGTCGCGGCTCGTCGCCTGCCAGATGTCGGCGCTGTCGGCGGCCGCATCGAAGCCCTCGGCGAACGTTGGCTGCAGCGCTCCGACAAACAGGTCTTCGGTGAGCGCCGCGCTGATCTGCGGCCCCTGCTCGGGATCGAGCAGGGCCGTTTGAACCGGCTGGGGGCGGTGAAGGTCGGGGTACAGGCCGCCGTTCAGCAGGTGCACGGCGACGAGGTCAACAGCCAGCGCGCCCTCCGCGCGGCGAGCGAGCAGCTCCTGGGTAACGGACACCGCGTAGTCGTGCGCCACGATGACGGTCGAGGTGATGCCCTCCCGCGCCCACAGTGCCTCGACGAGATCTGCCTGCTCGTGTAGCGAGTAGTCGTGGTCGGCAGGCTTGTCGGAGTCGCCGAACCCAAGGAAGTCGGGAAGCAGAAGCGCGTGGCGCTCGGCGAGCGCCGGCGCAACCCTCGCCCAGTCATGCGAGGAGCTCGGGAAGCCGTGTAACAGCGTCATGGGCGAGCCCGCGCCCATACGCCGCACGAAGATGCTGCGATCGGTGCCGCCGAGGGGAAGTCCCACCCGCTCGCCTTCGGACCACCACTCCTCGATCGCGGTCACGGCGAGCAGTATGACGCCGCGGGTTATCGGAGACCGGCTTTGGATCGCCTGCTGGGAGAGCCCCTGGGCTCCGCGCAATCTGGCTGAGAGCGTGCGGGAGTTGGTTCCCGAGGCCCGCATATACCCGGTCGGCGGGGGTCCGATAAGTAGGCCGGAGCTGACGGCTGACGTCGTCAGACAGGCGGCCGCGCGGTAAGACGCCTGCTCGGCCGTCGGCGGCCGTTGACAGATATAAGAGACGCCCGCGTTGCCGCGGGCGCCCCCCTGTGCAGAGACAGCAAAGGTCCTCTGCCAGCCCAAGGAACCAGCTAATGCTGGACTTGGCGGGCTAAGCCTCTAATACAGGAACCCGGAGGTCAAGTGCGCTCTCATAGTTCCTGCACCATCGGGTGCTCGCGTACTGCCGGCCGGCTGAGCTAGTCCCACGCCTTGGCGCAGGCGATCACGTCCTGCGACCACTCATTCCGGTAGACGCCCCAGCCGCCTTCTACATAGAGCAGAAGCTGGAGCTTTGGCGCCTGCTCGAGCTGGGTGCAGACCCACTGCCGGGTCGCGACGCAGTCGCCGAAGTTGAGGTCGGGACAAAATCCGGCCCGGAACCCGAACCCCTCGTCGTCGTAGTCGCGCAGCACGCCCTCGATCTGCTCCTCGTTCAGGTCGAGCGGGTGATCGCGTTCCCTGAGGCGCTTCTCGGCGATGAACCGGCCATAGGTGGTGAACACGGCCACGCCTCCCGGCGCGAGTGCAGACTCGAAGAGCTTGACGAACTTGACCCACCGATCCGCGTCGACGTGGGTGAGCAGCGATCCGCACCAGATCAGGTCGTAGTTGCCCTCCAGCTCCACGTGGTCGGGGTCGTGGGCGCTCACCACGCCGGTGGCGCCGAAGGTGCGCCCGCAAAACTCGACCGCGTGCGGCTGCACATCACAGGCGGTCAGGTGAGCGTCCGGAAACGCCGCCTTCAGGATCCTCAGGACCCGGCCCGACCCGCACGCGAAGTCCAGGACCCGGTCCACCTTCTGGACCTGGCCCGCGAGCATCGCAAGCCGGATGTTCCGGAGCGCCGACTGGCCGGCCTGGAAGTAGTAGTCCGGCGCGTACCCGTACATCGGATCGTCCGGCGCGATGTCGCGGATGACTTCGAGCGACGCTCCGTCCAGGAACTCGCTCACCTGTTCCATGCTCAGCTGCTCGTTGGTCAGCTCGTCGGCCATCGGCGGCGGATTCTAGCCCCGGAAAACCGCGCGCAGTATGATCGTTTTTCCCATCCCTGGGCGGAGGGCCGATAGTTGCCGAGCGGCGACACTCAAAACCGGGAGAGCACGGCCGACAGGCGCGCGCGGCGCCTTGCGGCCGAAGCGTCTGTGCGCGCATGCGAGATGGACGTGGAGCGTTTGGACGATCAGACAACGCTTTCGGTCGCGGGCGAGTTCGACGCATCCTGCGTGCTGCGGTTCGAGCGCCTCCTTCGCGACGCTGTGGAGGACGCCACGCAATGCCTGCTGGTCGACATGCGGAAGGTCACCTTCATCGACTCAACCGGCCTGGCGCTGCTGCTGCGGGCCGAGGCTGCCTCGCGTCAGGACGGATTCGAGCTGCAGATCGTGCGGTCTCCGGCAGCGGCCGTGATGAGCGCACTGGAGGCCTCGGGGTTGGAGCGCGTGCTGCCGTTCATCGTCGGCGACGAGTAGCCCGAGACGGGAGCGCCCAAGGCCTGGACGATCGGGCCAGGGGGCACCGCAGCGGTAAGGCGCGCGCCCGTTTGTGCCGACAGATTAGATGCCGGTAGACGCCGTGGTGGCGTTTCGGCCGGCACGTCTGTCCGATGCCGACCACTCGCTCGATTCTCGTCCGCTCGTGCCTGGCACTTGCTGCCTGGGCCGGCCTCGTGCTCGGCGCCGTCGCACCCGCGGCGGCCGCGGAGAAGCCCAGCGGCCCCGAGGATCCCGGCCGCTTCATAGTCGCCTACGACACCTCCGGCGCAAACGCCGTATCGGTCGGAGAGGTGAGCGCTGAGACCCGCGCGCGCGAGCGCGACCTCGGCTTCGACGCCCGGCACGAATACCGTCGGGCGCTGAAGGGCTTCGCCGCGGAGCTTTCCGCCGCCGACGTACGCGAGCTTCGCAGCGACCCCGAAGTGGCGCTCGTCTCACCGGACCTCGAGGTCCGTGCCCTTGCGGTCACGCCGCTCGCCGCGGGCGAGTCCGTGCCGACCGGCGTGGCGCGCATCGAGGCCGCCAACCCCCGGGAGGGGCACGCGGCCAGCTCGGTGGGCGTCGCGGTGCTCGACACCGGCATTGACCTCGACCATCCCGACCTCGTCGCGCAGGACGGCAAGGACTGCATCGGATCAGGCTCCGCCGATGACGACAACGGGCACGGCACGCACGTTGCCGGCACGATCGGCGCCCGCAACCAGGGCGCCGGTGTCGTGGGCGTCGCACCGGGCACCAGGGTCTACGCGGTCAAGGTCCTCGACTCCGGCGGCGGGGGGCTGTGGTCCAACGTCATCTGCGGCATCGACTGGGTCACCGCGAACGCCGCGGCGCTCGGCATCGGGGTGGCGAACATGAGCCTTGGCGGGCTCGGCGACGACTACAGCACCTGCGCCGGCGACCCCCTGCACGAGGCGATCTGCAACTCCACCGCCGCGGGCGTCGTGTACACGGCTGCCGCCGGCAACGACGGATGGGACTGGGGTGCGCCGCCGCCCGACGTCCCCGCCTGGTTCCCGGAGGTCCTCACCGTCACCGCGGCTGCCGACAGCGACGGGAAGGCCGGCGGAACGGGCGGTGCGCCCACCTGTCGTCCCGCCGAGGTGGACGACAGGCGCGCCTCCTTTACGAACTTCTCCCGTGACGCCGACGACAACGGACACGCGGTCGCGGCTCCCGGCGTGTGCATCAGGTCGACCTGGCCCGGCGGCGGCTACGCGACCCTGTCGGGCACGAGCATGGCCGCCCCGCACGTGGCGGGGCTCGTCGCGCTCTGCATGGGCGAGGCCGGTGCGAGCGGCCCCTGCTCGGGACTCGCACCGG
>JBOGZM010000202.1:0-6910 GCA_050697255.1 Solirubrobacterales bacterium | reverse complement strand
GCGGATCGCGGAGCGGATCGAGTTCGACCTCACGCGCGACCTCGGCTACCGCTATCCCGGCTCGCACGACCCCGAGGCCGACCGCAACCTCGCGGAGCTTTGCAGGGCGAAGCTGACCGAACGCTATCCGGGGGCGGCCGAGCGACGCGAGGCGGCGGACCGCCTGGAGGACGAGCTGGGCGTGATCCGCACGCTCAGCCTGTCCGGCTTCTTCCTGCTGCACCACGACATGCTCGAGCTGGCGCGCGACGTCGCCGCCGAGGTGCGCGGCGCAGGCTCGGCCCGGCATCTGCTGCCGCCCGGGCGCGGGCGCGGCTCGAGTGTCAGCTCGATCGTCTGCTACCTGACCGGCCTCTCCCACATCGACCCGATCCGCAACCGGCTGTTCCTGGGCCGCTTCCTGCACGAGGAGATCACCTCGCTGCCCGACATCGACCTCGACTTCCCGCGCGACATCCGGGAGCAGCTGATCCCGCGCGTGCACGAGCGCTACGGCACCGAGCGCGCGGCGCTGGTGGCGGCGTTCGCGACCTACCGCTGGAAGGGGGTGATCCGGGATCTCGGCAAGGCGCTCGGGCTGCCGGCGGGCGAGATCGAGCGGGTCGCGCGCTCGGCCGACGTGTACGGGGACACAGACGACTTCCGGCACGGGGTCGAGGAGGCGATCGGCCCGCGGCGCGCGGCCTCGGAGCGCTGGCGGGCGCTGATCGAGCTGGGGCCGGAGGCCTACGGCCTGCCCCGCCACGCGTCCCAGCATCCCGGCGGGATGGTGATCTCGACCGAGCCGCTGATCGACCTCTGCCCGGTGCAGCCCTCGGCGATGGAGGGCCGCAACCTCGTGCAGTGGGACAAGGACTCCTGCGCGGACGCCGGCTTCCTGAAGATCGACCTCCTCGGGCTGGGGATGCTGTCGGCGGTCGAGCGCTGCGTGGACGAGATCGCGCGCGTGCGCGGCGAGCGGATCGACCTCTCGCGCGTGCCCTACGACGACGCGGAGGTGTACGAGACGATCCAGCGCGCCGAGACGACGGGCGTGTTCCAGATCGAGAGCCGCGCGCAGATGCAGTCGCTGCGGCGCACGAAGCCCCGCACCCTGGACGACCTCACGGTGCAGGTCGCGCTCGTGCGGCCGGGGCCGATCCAGGGCGGCGCGGTGCATCCCTATATAGAGCGGCGCGAGCGCCTGCGCGCGAACCCGGACTACCGGGTGCCGTACCCGCACCCGCTGCTCGAGCCCGTCTTGAGCGAGACGCTGGGCGTGATCGTGTTCCAGGACCAGGTGCTGGAGGTGGCGATCGCGCTCGCGGGCTTCACGCCCGGTGAGGCCGAGGGGCTGCGGCGCGCGATGAGCCGCAAGCGCTCGGAGGCGGCGATCCTCGTACATCGCGAGCGCTTCATCGAGGGCGCGGTGGAGCGCGGCGTGGAGCGTTCGCTGGCCGAGCGCATCTTCGAGCAGGTGCGCGGGTTCTCCGGGTTCGGGTTCCCCAAGGCGCACGCGGCCGCCTTCGGCCTGCTCGCCTACCAGTCGACGTGGCTGCGCGTGCACTACGGGCCCGAGTTCCTGTGCGCGCTCCTGAACGAGCAGCCGATGGGCTTCTATCCCCCCGACGCGCTCGTGCACGAGGCGCAACGGCGCGAGATGACCGTGCTGCCGCCGCACGTCAACCGCAGCGATGTCGAGTGCCGGGTCGAAGACCTTGCGGTGCGGATCGGGTTGGGATACGTCCAGGGCGTAAGAGAGGAAGAAGTCAAGGCGCTCGTGGCCGAACGCGAGCGCGGCGGGCGCTACCGGGACGCGGGCGACCTGGCCGCGCGGTCGGGCGCGGGGCGCGACACCCTCGAGCGGCTCGCGTGGGCGGGCGCCTGCGACGACCTCCCCCGCCGTGAGGCGCTGTGGCAGATGGGCGTCGTCACGCCGGGGCGCGCGGTGCCCGGCGGCGTGCAGCTGTCGTTGCCGCTGCCGGCGCCAGCGGCACCTGTGCTGCGCGCGCTGAACGATTGGGAGCGGATGCTGGCCGACTACGGATCGTTCCGCGTCAGCATCGCCGAGCACCCGATGGCGCTGCTGCGGCCGGAGCTGGCGGAGGCAGTGCTGTCGAGCCGCGGCCTGGAGCGCGCTCGGGCCGGGAGCAAGGTGACCGTCGCGGGGATGGTGATCGCCCGCCAGCGCCCGGCGACCGCGAAGGGGGTGACATTCATGCTGCTCGAGGACGAGTTCGGGACGGTGAACCTGATCGTGGCGCCGCCCACCTACCAGCGCCACCGCCTCGCGGTGCGGGCCGAGCCGTTCGTGATCGCGACCGGCCGCCTGGAGCACCGCACCGGCACAACCAACGTCGTCGTGGAGCACATCGCGGGCCTCGAGCGCCCGGACCTGCCGCTGGCAGACCTGAGGCACATCGAGCCCCCAGCCGGGCGCGAGACCGGTCGCCCGGAGGAGCCGGCGATCGCGGCCGCGGCTGCCGGGGATCTGCGGGCCGTGCTCCCGGCGCCGCACAGCTTCGGGCGCCGCGGCTGAACACACGTTTACTTGCCACCCGCTCGCGGGTAGGCCAAGCCGCAACAGGGGCGGGCGGGCATGGGCGCGAGTTGGCACATAAGGGTTCTCGTGGCGGTTGTGGTCGCGGCCATCGGCCTGCCGGCATCGGCCGCGGCCGCGCCCGCGACGTCGCCTCCGCCGGAGCTGCCCGCGCCCACCTACCAGAGCGTCTCCCAGGAGGTGCTCATCCCGATGGACGACGGGGTGCGGCTCGCCGCGACGATCGCCTGGCCGTCGCTGGACGGGCAGACACCGCTCGCGGGGCGGTTCCCGGTCGTCCTGGGAATGACTCCCTATGGCCGCAACGGCGTGTGCGGCTGCTTCCCGCCGGACTTCTTCGCGACCCGGGGCATGGTCGGCGCGGTCGTAGACGTGCGCGGCACGGGCGGGAGCGAGGGGAACCTCGAGGGCAACTTCTTCTCGCCGCGCGAGCAGCGGGATGGCTACAACCTGGTGGAGTACCTCGGCACGAGGCCGTACTCGACGGGCAAGGTGGGAATGGCGGGCGGCTCGTACGTGGGAATCACGCAGTACCTGGCGGCCGAGCAGCAGCCGCCCCATCTCGCGGCGATCGTCCCAGCCGTGGCGCTGGGTGACATCTACCGCGACGCGTTCACCCACGGCGGCATCCCGAACCTCAGCTTCGACGCCCAGTACATCGCGGTCCAGGGCGTTCCCGGGGCGGCCGGGACGAATACCGACCCGTATCTGCTCGAGGAGACGCTGAGCGCGAAGCTCGGCCAGTCGCCGCCGGGCACGATCGCCTTCGACTACCTCGCCCGCCCCGACGACGACCCGTTCTACCGCGATCGGTCTCCGATCTACCGGGCGGACAGGATCGAGGTGCCGACGCTCATCATCGGGAGTTGGCGCGACGGGTTGCTGCGCGGAGCGCCCGAGATGTACAAGCGCCTCGCGCGGCGGGGCGGCGTCGAGACCCGTCTCCACATGGACCCGTGCACGCACAAGGGCTGCGGGCCGCCGTTCGCGCCGCTCACCGACCCCCCCGGGCGCAACGACGTCGCGGCCGTCGCGTTCGAGTTCCTCCAGAAGCACCTCCAGGGCGCCAAGACTCCCGACCGGCCGCCCGTCCAGTTCTATCTCCAGTCCAGGAACCAGTACGTGAGCGCCAAGGCCGACCGGTGGCCGCCCTCGGGCACGAAATTCGAGCGGCTCGAGCTCGGTCCGGGCAGCCTGCGCCCCGCGGCCGACGGACTTCCCCTGGCCGGGACACCGGGGAGCCAGAGCTACGTGACCAATCCCGCGGCCGGCTTCAGCATGGCCTTCGACCAGTACGGGACCGTCGCGGCAACACCGTACGTCCCGACCGACCAGCGGCTCGAAGGGCCCCAGGGCCTCACCTTCCGCACCTCGGCCCTGAGTGATCCTCTGACCGTGGTCGGGCCGATCGGGCTGCACCTCGTCGCCGCGTCGACGGCGAACGACACCGATTGGCACGCCAAGCTCGCCGACGTCGCACCCGACGGCAGCGAGTCGATCGTCACCGCGGGTGCGCTCCGCGCCTCACACCGCGCCCTGGATCCTGCGCAGAGCACTCCAGAACGCCCGTACCACACCCACACCAACCCGCAGCCGGTCGAGCCGAACCGCTTCCACGAGTACGACATCGAGATCTGGCCGACCGCCTATGAGCTGGCGCCGGGACACCAGCTCCAGCTCCGGCTGACCTCGACCGACCTGCCGACGCACCTTCCCGGCTCGATCGCCTTCGATCGCGACCGCCCGCAGGACGCGCGCATCGATCTGCTGCCACCGGCAATGAACACCGTGCGGTTCGAGGGCAGCTACCTGGTGCTGCCTGTCGCGAAGCGCGCGGGAGGCTAGCCGACGGGGGCCAGTTCGGGGGCCTGCGCCTGGTCGCTGCGCTCCACGCCGAGCACGCGCTCGAGCGCCTCGACGCACCGCGGGTCGAAGGCCGTGCCGCTCTGCTCACGTAGCAACGAGAGCGCTGCTTCCTCGGTCCACGCCTCCCGGTAGACACGCTCGGAAATGAGCGCGTCGTAGACGTCGCAGACAGCGAGGATGCGCGTCTCGAGGTCCAGGCTCTCGGCCCGCAGGCCCTGCGGGTAGCCGGTTCCGTCGAGGCGCTCGTGGTGGTCCATCACGAGCCGCTCGACCTCCGCCGGGAAGCCACCCAGCTCCTGCACCAGGGACCGCCCCCAGTCGGGGTGGCGGCGGATCACCGCATACTCGTCGTCGGCCAGGCTTCCGGGCTTTTGAAGGATCTCGTCCGGCACGGAGAGCTTGCCCATGTCGTGCAGCAGCCCGCCGATCGCGAGGCTGCGCAGCCGCCCCGGCGAGAGGCCGAGCTCCTCTCCGACCTGGACCGCGCGGAGCGCGACCCCGCGCGTGTGGACCTCGGTGTAGGCGTCCTTCCCGGCGAGATGGGACATCAGCGCCCGCACGTTGGAACCCAGGTACGCCTCCTCTGCCGCGACCAGCTCGGCACCGCGCAGGTCTCCGGTCAGCGGGCGCGACGCAGCGCCGCGATGAACGTCGAGTGCGACCGGGACACCCACCATCAGGACGCCCATCAGCTCCATCGCGTGGCCGATCCACCAGCCGAGCTCGAGGTAGCTGAGAAGTAGCTGCGACACGAGCGCCACCCCCAACCACACGATCCCGACCACGACCACCAGGTCGGCGCGCCGGCGCGTGAGCGTGTAGGTCCTGACGGCGCGTACCGCGATGGCCCCGAAAAAGCAGAGGCCAACCACGAGCAGCACGACGGCCGGGGTGCTCCCGGTCTCCGGGACGGCCGGGACCGACTCGGGGACGAGGATGCCGACCAGGCCGAGCGCGATCACGGACGACAGCAGGACTCCCTGCAACCACAGCAGCGGCCGAACCGAGGCTGGCCTGCGCAGCGTGGGCAGGGCCGAGAGTGCGAGCACCGCGCCGCCGACCGGGAGCACGGCAGCGCCAGAGAACGCGATCACGCCGTTCTGCCCGGTCAGGATGCCGGGCGTCGCGAGGCCGTGCACGGCAAGGATCCCGGTCATGACCGAGAACGCCGTGCCGATCAGGACGGTCCGGCCGTCTCCGCGTCGCGCTCCGACGATCGTGAGGGCCAATGCCGCGCCGGCCGCGGCCAGTGAGCCGAAAGCGAGGAAGCCAAAGTGGATCCAGCCGTCCACCTGGACCTGATCGCGCCCGAAGTAATGAAGGATCGCGAGCGGCCCGCAGGCACTCGCCGCTACAAGGACCGCAAAGCTGACCAAGCGGCCCCGGAACAGAAGCTCCACCCGGCCAGTATCGGCTCACTTCGCCGGAACCTGAAGCGGTTTTCAGGGGCAGCAGCCTGCGAGGTGAGCTGACCGTGTCTAGTGGTCAGCCCGCGCGGACGCTTTTGCGTCGGCGCGGCGGCGCAGCGATCGCTGGCGCTGTTCGTCCCCGCCCGCGGTACGTGCCTCCTCGTCGGCCCTATCCTGCCTCCGGCCGCCGCGCTGCTTGCTGACGCTGTAGGCCACCAGGGCAAGCAGAACGGCGATGGCGACGATGCTCAATGCGTCTCCCATGGCGGTTTCCTTTCTACTGCGCGGTGCTCTTCTCGCGGACGCTGCGCAGGCGCTGTTCTGCATCAGCAGCGGCGCGCTCCAGCTTGCGAAGGCGTCCGGGTGTGGTCGTGTCGGCTCCGTAGGCCCGGGCCCGATAGAGGGCCAGACGCTCGCGGTGGTACCGCGCCTCGGCCTCCAGCCGCGCGAGGTCGCCGTTGGTCACGAGCGCGGGTTCTTTCCGTGCCCGGCTTCCGGCAAATGTGGAAACTCGGCCCGCTCCGCCGGAGTCATCTGCCGGACTACAAGCTTGCCCGCCTTGACCTGCCGCCTGATCGACTGCAGCTTGGACTGGCGCTGTGCGTCGGCGCGTTCGCGTGGGGTCGTCACGTGCTTGCGCCCATCCGTTTGCCGGTCGCGCGCACGGACACAGCCTTCTCCATCTCACGGCTCGGGCCCTCGTTCGCCTCGGCCTCGGCGCGTGCCTGCCTGCGTTCCGCCACCGCGGCCTTCAGGCGTTGCAAGCCCGCGGCACGTGCTTGCTCAGGCCTATGATCGCCGGTCGAACCTGACAATGGGGCTCCCACCTGACCCTCTGTGTTGAGGCGCGCGCGGAAGGAAGAGAGACAGAACCCTGCGAGCGACGTAAAGCTGGTGTACGCAGCCTACCACCGGGCCTCCGACCGGCCGCCGCTGTCCCTAAGCCCGGATCGACCAGGTGATGGGGCGCTCCTCGGGTGAGATCCCGTCCGGGTCGTTCAGCTCGACGCCGGGCGGCGGGACGACCGGCCCCTCGAGAAGCGGGTCGCCCGTTTCCTCCATCCAGCCCCGCAGGTGGCCGCGCATCTCCTCGAGC
>JBOGZM010000201.1:0-2567 GCA_050697255.1 Solirubrobacterales bacterium | reverse complement strand
GTGGAGCCCGACCAGCACCGTGCCTACTTGCTGCTCAACACGCATCGAGCAGAGCTGCGCGAGCTGCCTGGCAGGCCGATTCTCCAACACTCCATCCTCCGTCGGTCTACCGACACACCTAATGATTGGTCGTGAGTCTCCCCGACCTGTACCAGAAATCCGGCCTCGTGACGAGAAACGAAGATTTCTGTCGCGCAAATCCCGGCGACTATCGCGGCCCCGGCCGCCGCGACCCGGGGGCGTACTGCACGCATGGGCTGTCCGGGCGCAGGCGGAAGTCCTTGGCGTCGCGGCTCACGTAAGCCGGCTCGGTCACGAGATTCTCCAGTACCGGGACCTCGATGTCGGGCTGGACTCCGGCTTGGTCGGGATGACGCGTGCTCCACAGGCAGTTGCGCCGCGCCACGTTGCGGGCGCCGCTCAGCTCGAAGTCCTCGATGTTGTAGCGGACGACCGGATTGGAAAGGACGTTGTACTCGACCACGTTTCTCGACGACTTCCGCGAGAACACCACGCCCTCTCCGTTGCCGTCGATCACGTTTCGCGCAACGTAGGTGTCCTGCGCGTCCGGGAACAGCTGCACGCCGCGGTCCGCGTTGTCGTAGATCCAGTTGCCGGTGATGCGGGCGCCGGTGGAGGCCTCGACGTAGATCCCGTGGTGGTGGTTGGTGGGCGGTAGACGGCCGCAGTTGTGGATCCGGTTTCGCTCGATCAGGGTGCGACGCGCACGGCCATACTCGTCGGAGCCCAGCAGGAAGCAGATCGTCGTGTTGCGGGTCGTGACGTCGTTGTCCCGAAACACGACGTTGTTCCCGTTGACCGTCGGGCTCGGCAGCCTGGCGCGGTTGCGCCCGTCGAGGAAGAGCTGCCTGACCACCACGTGGTTTGCGCTGTTCGCCACGTGGATCCGCCCGCGCACCGTCGCGCGCTCCCCCGGGTAGCTCCTGATCGTGGTCGGCGCACCGGGCCTACCGCCCTTCCTCACCTTCACGTTACGCCGGTAGACCCCGGCGCGCAGACAGCCGGTCTGTCCCGGTCGAAGCGAGTTGCCGAGCTTCCCCACGGTCGCGTACGGGTTCGCCGCGGTGCCGCGATTCGCGTTCGAGCCGCGCGGCGAGGCGACCTTGTCGCACGCCTTTCTGGACGGTGCAGCCGCGCCAAGCCGCTCTCCCGACCGTGTCCCGTCTATGTCCACGACCGCCAGAAGGACCGCCGTAGCCGCCCCCGCGACCGTCGCCGCGGCGGCCAGGAGCTTGATGTTGGCGCGATCGGCTCGGCCACTGGTCATCGCGCCGCTCAGGGCGCCGTGGCCCCCTCGGCGGCCGCCCGCTCGAGCCCCTTCCCGACCGCCTCCGCGAGCGCCATCGCGCCGGTAAGCGGGCGCACCATCACGGTGAAGTCCGCGATCAGGCCGTCTTCGTCGAACCGCAGCAGGTCGAGGCCCTGCACCTGGCGGTCGTCGACGCGCGCCTCGAACACGAGTGCCTTCACGCCGTCCCCGTCCAGCTCGTCGGTGTAGCGGAAGCCCTCGAAGGTCGACATCACCACACCCAGCAGGGTCGACACGGCCTCCCTGCCCTCGAACGGCTTGAAGGTGATCGGGCTGTGGAACACGATGCCGGGCGCGAGCGCCTCCATCATCCCGGCGTGGTCCTCCCTTTCGACCGCAGCCCTGAACGCCTCATGACCCATCTGGTTCCCCTTTCCGGTGCAGGTTCGCCAGCTCACCATAGAGGGCCGCGGTCCGCTCGCCGTTCCGCTCCCAGGTGAAGTGCACGGCCACGGTGGCGCGGGCGGCCTCCGAGAGACGCTCCCGCTCCCCGGCATCCCCGATCAGCCGGTCGATCTCGCGGGCCAGCGCGGTGTCGTCCCCCGGCGGCACCAGCACGATCCCGTCCCCCGCATCCGCGATGTCCTGCGCCCCCGTGCCCGCGCCGCCGATCGCGACCAGCCCCGCCGCCATCGCCTCGATGTGTGCGACACCGAACGGCTCGTGCGAACTGGGCATGGCGTGCACGTGGCAGCGCGCCAGCTCGTCCAGCGCGCGCTCGTGCGGGAGGGGCCCGAGGAACTCGACCCGGTCGGCCACGCCGAGGCGGGCCGCGAGCTGCTCGAGCGATTCGCGCTCCGGTCCCTTGCCGATCACCACGTAGCGCAGCGTGGGATGCCGGTCGCGCAAGGCAGCAAGCGCGCGGATCACCACCCACTGACTCTTGTGCGCCACGAGGTGACCGACCGTCACCAGCGTGGGCTCATCCCGGCGGCTCGGCAACCGTGGTCGTGGGTCCGCGCCGAGGTGGATCGTCTCCACCCGTGGAAGCGGACCGGCCAGGTCCTCGATCCCACGGCGCGTCATCTCGCTGTTCGAGATCACGGCATCGGCCGCCCGGAGCGTGGATCCGACCGCCGCCCTCCACCGCTCCGGGCGGCTGGCGTCGAAGGACAGGTCTCCCCCGTGCACCGACACCGCCAGCGCCCGCCGGGCGCGGCGATTCATCCAGCGCAGCACGGCGTTCCCCGCGGGCACGGCGTAGTGGGCGTGCACGACGTCCGGTGGCCACTCGCGG
>JBOGZM010000200.1:0-2000 GCA_050697255.1 Solirubrobacterales bacterium | reverse complement strand
GGCCGGCCTTCCTACCGCGTGTTCCGCAACGGGGTCGTCGTGGGGCAGACCCGGAGGCGCTCGATGCCGGTCCGCGTGAAGGCGGGGCGCCGGTATGCGTTCGCGGTGCGGCGGGTGAGCTCGGCGGGCATCGTGGCGAGCTGCGTCGGGATCCTGCGCCAGAGAGTGGTCTGGTATCGGCCGGCCCGGGTCCGGAAGCCCGTGGTGCGAAAGCGCGGCGAGTCGTTGGTGCGTCTGCGCTGGCGGCGCCCGCGGCGCGGCGACGGCCCGCTCGCCGGCTATCGCCTGTACCGCAACGGCCGTGTGTACAGGCAGGTCAAGCGCCGTTCGGCGCGGATGCGCCTGCCCTCCGACGGGACGCACAAGATCCAGGTCGCGGGCACCGACACGCGCGGCCGCGCCGGTCGCCGCAGCCGGGCCGTGTACGTGCGGACGGGTCACCGCCCGCCCGGGCCGCCCGCGAACCTGTCCGTGGCCGGGGTGACGGACACCGAGGTGACGCTGTCGTGGGGCGCGAGCGGCGGCGGCAGCGCCCGGATCGCGGGGTACCGCATCTTCCGCGACGGCGTGACCGTGCGCCAGGTCGGCGCGCTGTCGACGACCGTGGGGAACCTCGCGCCGGCCACCGACTACGGCTTCACCGTGGCGGCGGTGGACACGCGCGGGTACGTCGGCCCCGCCGCACCGGCGCGGGCCAGGACCGCTCTGCCCCCGCCCACCGACGGCAGGCTGCACGCGTTCATGCTCGCCAGTACGGGCGAGAGCTTCGCCGCCCTCCAGCGCAGCTACCGCCGGATCGGCACGCTGTACCCGACGTACTACGACTGCAGGCGCAACAGCAGCATCGTCCTCGGCCAGGACGACCCCCTGGTCACCGGCTGGGCGAAGCTACGGCGGTTGCCGGTGATGCCGCGCTTCAACTGCCAGCATGGGGACACGCTGCACCACATCCTCACCAACCCCGCCGCGCGCGAGGCATCCATGTCTGCGCTGCTGTCGCTCGTGCGCCAGCACGGGTACGACGGGATCAACCTCGACTTCGAATCCGGGTTCGAGGGTGACCAGCACGCGTTCGTGCTCTACGCCCGCGTGCTCGGCCGGCGCCTGCACAAGGAGGGGAAGAAGCTCTCGCTGGAGGTGTCGGCGAAGTGGAACGGCTTCTCCACGTCCCGCAACCGCTTCTACGACTACGAGGGCCTGGGCGCCGCCGCCGACCATGTGTTCGTCATGAACTGGGGCTACCACTGGGCCACGTCGGGTCCCGGCTCCCCCGACGACCTGCCGTTCGTCAAGCGGGCCGCGGACTACGCGGCCTCGATGCCGAACAAGCGCCGCTTCGTGCTGGGCTCGCCCCTGTACGGGATGGACTGGCCCGCAGGCGGCGGGCCCTCACACCCGGCCGCCGCGCTACACCACTCGGAGATCATGCAGCTCGTGTCGCGCCACGGGGGCAGGCCGCGGCTGGATCCGACGTCGTACTCCTGGCACTACAGGTACACGGACGCCGCCGGCGTTGGCCACGACGTGTGGTTCAACGACCGCACCACGATCGCGGCGCGCATGCAGGTCGCCAAGGATCGCGGGATCGGGTTCGGCGTCTGGCGCCTGGGGCAAGAGGATCAGGGCATCTGGGACCTGCCCCTGATGGCCCCCGCGAACTGGCCGCGGTAGCGGTCGGCCACGTCAAGCGCGGAGTTCGGGGGCGCCGTTGAGGGCGCACGACACGCACATGGCGCCGCACTCGCGCACCCTCGCCCCGAACGCGCTGCTCAAACTCCACATTCGTTCTAATTTCGCGCCCGGCGCGTGAGCCTGCGTTGCACTTCCCGTTTGACGAGACATGACGGTCATGGGAACCGACTCGGTCACAGGCTCGCCCCTGTTCGCGGAGCGCCTTCCGGCGCGGGTACCCGAGCAGGGGCAGGCCTCCGTGGCGGTCCTGGGACTCGGTTACGTGGGACTCCCGACCAGCATGGGGCTGGCGGAGCAGGGAATGAGGG
>JBOGZM010000199.1:0-7929 GCA_050697255.1 Solirubrobacterales bacterium | reverse complement strand
GGGCCGGGCTGGTCGATGTCGGGATCGCGGCTGGCGACCATCACCAGCATCCGGTCACGCGTCAGCGCGTCGTTCACGAGCTGCACGGAGCGCTCCTGACCGACGGCCAGCGGCGTCATCGTGTTGGGGAAGGCGACCGTCTCCTTGAGCGGGAGGACGGGCAGCGCGTCGGGCAGCGTGGTGCGCTCGACGTCGACGACGTCGTCCTCGATGCCGGGGCTCTGGGTGACCTCGATCACGAGTCGGCCGCTCCCTGCTCTTCTTCCTCGGCGGACCTGATGCGGACCTGACGCGCGCTCTCGCGCGGATCGGCGAGCGGCAGCTCCACCCGCAGCATGCCGTCCTCATAGGTGGCGCGCGCCTCGTCCGCCACCACGTCGGCGCCGAGCTGGATCTCGCGCGCGAACGGGCCGTGGCCGATCTCGATCTGCTGGTACACCCGGCCCTCGGTGTCGCGCGCCTTTCGCTCCCCGCTGATCACGAGCACGCGGCCGCGCACCTCGAGGTTGACCTCGTTCGGATCGACGCCCGCCAGATCTGCCTTGATCACCGCCTTGGGCGGATCGCCGTAGTAATAGACATCGACCCGGGGGCTGAACGCGCGCCGGCTCGGAGACAGCCCCGCGCGGCTCCAGACGTCGCCGAACAGCTCGTCGATCTGACGGCGCATCCGGTCGAAGTTCGCGAAAGGATCCCGTGGCGGCGGCATCTGGGCAAGGTTAGCGATAGGCCGCCGGCGTCCGAAGACACGCCGGCCACCTTTCGCGTCCGCATGCGACCCCTGCTAGGCAGGCGTCACGTGGGAGCCGCCTCGGGTGGCAGCTCCTCGGCGGAGACCTCGGAGTCCATCCCGCGGCGGCGCGCGGCGGCCTCGATGATCGCCCGTGCGAAGTCGGACCTGCGCAGCAGCGCGACCGGCCTGTCGTCCTCGACGATCGGGATCACGCCCTGGCGCTTGTGCAGGAAAAGCTCGGCGCAATGGAGCACGCTGAAGTCGGACGGGAGGGTCGCGTACTCGGTGCGCATGAACTCGGCGACAGGCTTGTCCATCACCTTCATCGCCTCGTCGGCGATGTCCTCGAAGTCCCGCGCGATGAAGTGCGTGTCCCTGAGCGACTGCAGGTACCTGGGGGAGAGCGCCTCGATCAGCTCCTTCTCGCCGAACAGGCCGGCGAGCTTCTCCTCCGAACCGACCACCGGCAGGTCCGTGAGCTGCTCGGTCGACAGCCTCCGCGCCGCCTCGCGGATCGAGTCGTTCTCACGTAGAGGCTTTACACCGCGGCGGATGTAGCGGCGCAGGTATTCGTACACGGCCGGATCAGGTTAGCGGCACCGAAACGGCAGCCACGATCGTCAGGCCTCGAAGACCGCGCCCTCCCGGGCGACCGAGATGGGTCCAGGGAACGCCCGCTTGGCGCAGCTGCGCACCCATAGCTCGTCGAGCTCGTCGGACACATGGGTCAGCAGCACCTGCTTGACGTCCGCCTTGCATGCATGCTCGGCGGCCTCCTGTGGGGTCAGGTGCCCGCGGACGCCGGTGCGCTCGGGGCGTGGCAGCGTGGCCTCGACGATCAGCAGGTCGGTGCCGCGGGCGAACTCGACCAGCGCCTCGTTCGGCGAGCAGTCCGCGCCGTAGGTGATGCGCCCGCCACCGTTCATGGAGCTGATCTCGATCGCGAACGTCTCGGTGAAGTGCGGGACGTGCTGGAACCGGAACCGCATCGAGCCGATCTCCAGCACCGTGTCCGGCTCGAATTCCTGGATGTCGAATGCGTTGTCGACCAGATCCTCGTTCCCCCAGGCGCCAACCACCCGCCGGAAGCACTCCTTGGCGCCGCGGGGCGCATACAGCCTCGGGCGTGCCGGCTTGTCGGTCCCGGGCCATCGGTCGACGGGTGTCGGCTGCTGCCGCGGGGCGTACGTCAGCGCGTACGAGAAGGGCACCAGGTCGAGGAAGTGGTCCGCGTGCAGGTGAGAGATCACGACCGCGTCCACCTTGGTGTAGTCGCGGTAGAGCCTCAGCTTGGAGAACACGCCGTTGCCGCAGTCCAGCAGCACGGTGGTCCCGTCCTCCTCGAGGAGGTAGCCACTGCATGCGCCGTCGGCATCCTGCCACGACGGCGATTTTCCGAGCACGGTGAGCCGCATCCTCTCCTCAAGTTGATTCTGACACTTGGGCGTTCCCGCGGCCGCGGACCTTGTGTGCTTTTGGTCACAGATAGAACAGCGTCAGGTAGGCTGTTGCCAGCGCGACCGATACGACCATTACCGCGAAGCCGACCTTCAGGAAGCTGATGAAGGAGATTGGGTAGCCGGAGCGCTCTGAGAGGCCGGCCGCGGCCACGTTCGCCGCTGCGCCGATCAGCGTGCCGTTCCCGCCGAAGTCGGCACCCAGCGCGAGCGCCCACCAGAAGGTGTCGGAGTCATTGCCCGTGATTTCCTGAATGTCCTGGACCACGGGGATCATCGCGGTCGTGAAGGGGATGTTGTCGACCGCCGCCGACGCGATCGCGCTCACCCACGTGATCGCCAGCACGGTCGCGGGGAAGGAGTCGCCCGTCACGTCGGTCATGCCGCGCGCGACCTTTTCGAGCGCCCCTTGCTCCTCGAGTCCCCCGACGACCACGAACAGCGCGACGAAGAAGAACAGCGTGCTCCACTCGATCTCCTCGAGCGCGTCCTCGATCGGCTGCGGCGAGAGCAGCAGCATGATCGTGGCACCGGTGAGCGCCACGGTGGCCGGCTCGATGCCCACCGCCTGGTGCACGAAGAACGCCAGCAGGGTCCCGATCAGGACGGGCGCCAGGCGGCGCAGCAGCGCCGAATCGCGAATCGAGGCGCGGGCGTCCAGGGCGAGCAGGCGGTCGCGCTTGGCGGGCGCCGCCTGGAGGTCACGGCGGTAGAACAGGTACAGGCCGGGCAGGACGACCACCAGCGTGACCAGCACGATCGGGGTCAGGTTGCGAACGAAGTCCATGAACGAGAGCCCGGTGGCGCCCGCGATGATGATGTTCGGCGGATCGCCGATCAGCGTCGCCGTGCCGCCGATGTTGGAGGCCATCACCTCGACGATCACGAGCGGCAGCGGGTTGATGTCCAGGGTGTCCGCGATCACGAACGTGATCGGGACGATCAGCAGGATCACTGTCAGGTTGTCGAGAAACGGCGACAGGAGGGCGGTGATGCCACCGAGCGCGACGACGAGGCCGAATGGCGTTCCGCGGGAGAGCTGACCGGCCCGGACCGCGATGTAGTCGTAGAGGCCGGTCTTCTCGGTCTGGCGGACGACGACCATCATCCCGGCGAGCAGGCCGATCGTGTTGAAGTCGACCGACTCGATCGCCTGGTCCTGGTCCAGCACGCCGAGCAGCACGACCAGCGCCGCAGCGAGCAGCGCGACCTTCGTGCGGTGGACACGCTCGGAGGCGATCACGGCGAGGGCCGCGAGGAAGATCAGGACGGCGAGCAGCACGGGGGCTGGAAACTACCTACCGCGAGGCCTATCGCGAGGGCGGGGGGCCCCACACGGGGCGTCTCGGGAAGCTAGACCCGGGTGGGCCCGTACAGAAATGGCTCCGGCCGCCGCTGCTGCCGGAACACGAACGCGAGCTGGCGCGGTGGACGGAGCCCGTCCGGGTGAGCCGGACGGAACGTCGGGCACGGGGTCTTCTCCTCGAGCGCACAGAGCATGTTCTGGTAGAAGAAGCAGTCCTCGCAGCGCGGCTTCTTCGCCGTCCGGCGCGGTGTGGTGGTCGGTGTCGCGCTGGCCTTGCTCATGGGACGGGCGGCATCTTGAGAGATGGCGCCGCGCTTGTCCAGGCGAACACAGGTTCGCTTCACGCAAATCGCCCGAATTTCGTCTCGGAGCGCCCGAGACGCAGGTCGCAATTACGGCACTCGCGCACACTGGCGGAACGGCCGGCCCGAAGATGGGGGGTAGCACCCATACCGGCGCAGCGGCTCTTGCACGACTCTTGCCTTACACCGAGTCCCGCCCCCAGCCAGCCCGCCGGAGCGTCGCCGTGACGGCACCGGCCTCGGCGGCAGGGAGAGCGGCTTGCTCCAGCATCACGGGCGATGGAGCTCAGGGATTGGCAGGTGGGCGGCGCATGCCGCCCTCCTCGGTTTTTGCCGCTGGGGCCGCCCACCCGCCGCGGATACCCGCGGCCAGCGGTAAAAAGCCGGCATGAGGAGGCTTCACCGCATCACCCGCCGGGCCGCCGCCGCGTGGCCCGTGCTGCTCGTGACCGCGGCCACGCTGGCCGGCGGGCTGCTGGCGCTCACGTCGTATCACGCTGACCACGACCTCTCCGTGGGGACGATCCGGCTGTCCGTGGAACCGCTGCACGACGGGGCGCTCGACATCTACGTCCCACTGGTGGACTGGGGCGCCCGCTTCGACGCGGTCTCGCTGCCGGCGCGACTCAGGATCGAGGCGCGCACGGTCGACGGCGGCGCGGTGGCGCGGGTGGCGGCAGGCCGGGTTGACGTCGCCGGCGTGCGCGAGCAGGCGCGGGACGGGGTCGCCTCCTACATCAGGACCCTGATTCTGATCGTGGCCGTGGCGGCCGTCGCGGCGGGCGGGCTGGTCGCGGCAGCGCTACGGGGCGTCTCGCGTCACAGACTGCGGGGCCTGCTGGCCACCGCGGTCGTCGCCGGGCTTGCGACGGTTGCCGCGGTGGGCCTGCTCCTGCCCCCCCGGGGCGAGCTGGAGAACCCGGAGTTCTATGCGAACGGGTCACAGATACCCGTGGCGCTGCAGGCCACTCAGCGGGCAACCGAGTCGGCCCAAGCGATCAGCCAGGACCTCGACGAGCAGCTCGTCGAGCTGGCGAAGCTGATCTCGATTCCGTCCGAGCGGGGGCCGTCGCGCGCGCTGCCGCGACTCACGCTCGCATCCGACCTGCACAACAACGTGCTGGCCCTGCCGGCACTGGATCGCGCCGCGAACGGGGGGCCCATGTTCTTTGCCGGGGACCTCGCGACCAGCGGAATTCCGCTCGAAAGCCTGCTGCTGCGAGAGGTGGTGTCGGCCGGCAACCCCTTCGTGTTCGTGTCGGGGAACCACGACTCCGACACCCTCGTGCGCGACCTCGCCCGCGAGGGCGCGATCGTGCTCAGCGAACGCGGGAGGATCCTGCCGGAAGGACGCCGCGGCGACACGGTGGTGCGCGTGGCGGGCCTGCGAGTCGCCGGCTACAGCGACCCGTTCGAGCGCCGGCGAGCCGACGGATACCGGGCGCGCGAGAAGCCCGAGGTCACGCCGGCGCTCCAGCGCCGGTTCACGCGCTGGCTGCTGCCTCTGGTGGG
Organism: Solirubrobacterales bacterium; assembly: GCA_050697255.1. GTDB lineage: Bacteria > Actinomycetota > Thermoleophilia > Solirubrobacterales > JBBDJG01 > CAVSXO01. Next base: position 2,619 of record JBOGZM010000199.1, on the reverse strand, counting down.
CCAGATCGACGTGGTGATGGTCCACGCTCCCGCGCTCGTGGAGGACGCTCTGTCCCAGCTCGCCGAGGATCCTCCGGCACGCCCGCTGACGTTTCTCGTCGGCCACACGCACGAGCAGGAGCTGCGCCGGCAGGAAGGGGTCGTGGTCCTGAACGGAGGCACGATCGGCGGCGGTGGCGCCGGCAACTTCCACGAGAACCAGCCCTTCGGGCTCGCGGTCCTGACCTACGAGCGGACCCCGTTCGAGCCGCTGGCGGCCGACCTCGTGCGGATCAACCCGCGAGACGGGTCGGCGAACGCGGAGCGACGGCTGCTGGGAGCAGGGTGACGGAGCTTCAGCTCGCTGCGACGGGAGTGAGCGGCTTTCCTCCCTCGAGCACCGCGATCACGTTGTCGGCCACGAGCCGCGCCATCCCGTCACGGGCAGCGGCGGTCGCCGAGCCGATGTGAGGAGCGAGGACGACCCGCTCCAGCCCGATCAGCTCCGGGGATACCCGCGGCTCGTCCTCGTAGACGTCGAGCGCCGCGCCGGCGAGCCGGCCCTCCGCGAGCGCGGCCGCGAGCGCCCGTGCGTCCACCAGACCGCCGCGGGACGTGTTCACCAGGATGGCGCCGGGCTTCATCTGCTCGAGCGCTGGGCGGTCGATCAGATGAAGCGTGTGGGGCGTGAGCGGAGCATGCAACGTGACGAAGTCGGAGCGCGCCAGCAGCTCGCCCAACTCGGCGTGCCGGGCCCCCACCCGGCGCTCCGCCTCACGGTGCGCCGAGCGGGCGGTGTAGAGCAGCTCGACGTCGAAACCGCCCAGCAGCTCCGCCACGCGAGTGCCGATCCGCCCCAGCCCGACGATCCCGACCACCGCGCGGCTCAGCTCGCGTCCCAGCAGCTGCCCGGGCTCCCAGCCGGTCCAGCGGCCGGCGCGCACGAGCCGCTCGCCTTCGCCGAGGCGCCGTGCCGCGGCCAGCATCAGCGTCACGGCCAGCTCGGCCGTCGCGTTCGTGAGCACGTCCGGCGTGTTCGTCACCACCACGCCACGCTCCCGGCACGCCGCGATGTCCACGTTGTCGTAGCCCACCGCGAAGTTGGCGACCACGCGCAGGCTTGGCCCGGCGGCCTCCAGCAGGGACGCGTCGACCGTCACGGTCGGGTCGGCGACCAGCGCCGTGGCGCCGGGCACCCTTCTCAGGAGCTCTTGCCGGTCGGGCTCCGCTCCGTCCTCATCGACGTCGTAGCGCTCCGCGAGCCGCGCCCGCCCCGCCTCGGGCAGGTAGCGGGCGACGACTACGCGCGTCGGGTTCAGCGTCCGAGCGCCGCCATCGCGTCGACCAGCTCGCGCACGGCCTCGGCGGAGCGGTGCAGGTCCGCCCGCTCCTGGTCTGACAGCTCGATCTCGATGATCTCCTCGACGCCGTCCTTGCCGAGCTTCACCGGCACGCCGACGAACAGCCCGTCGATCCCGTACTCGCCCTGACACAGGGCGGCGCACGGGAGCACGCGCTTCTGGTCGTGCACGATCGAGTCGATCATCTCTGCGACGGCGGCCGCGGGCGCGTAGAACGCCGAGCCGGACTTGAGGAGCTTCACCACCTCCGCGCCCCCGTCGCGTGTGCGCTGCACGATCTCCTCCAGCCGCCCGGCCTCGATCTTCTGCGAGACCGGCACGCCGGCGACGTTCGTGTAGCTCGTGATCGGCACCATCGTGTCGCCGTGGCCGCCGAGCACGAACCCGGTCACGTCGCGCGCGGACACTCCCAGCTCCCAGGCGAGAAAGGTGCGAAACCGGGCCGAGTCGAGGATGCCCGCCATCCCGACCACGCGCTGGCGCGGGAACCCGGACGTGTCGAGTGCCACGTGGCACATCGCGTCCAGCGGATTGGTGACGCAGATGATGATCGCGTCGTGTGAACGATCCGCCACCTCGCGGGTCACGCCCCCGACGATCTCGCGGTTCGCGGCGAGCAGGTCGTCACGACTCATCCCCGGCTTGCGTGGAAGGCCGGAGGTGATCACCACGATGTCGGACCCGGACGTCTCCTCATATCCGTTGGTGCCCACTACCCGCGGCTCGTAGCCCACGACCGGGCCGGCCTGGTTGAGGTCGAGCGCCTTGCCCTGCGGCATGCCCTCCACTATGTCCACAAGGACCACGTCGGCGTAGTCCCGTTCGGACAGCCTCTGTGCGGTGGTGGCGCCCACGTTTCCGGCTCCAACCACGGTGATCTTGCGTCTCATCGTGCTCGACCCTCCCTATTCAAACAGTGACAAACGTGATCTAAATCTGAAAGAGTGGTGGCTACAAATCGCGTCGTACAGAGATAAAGAGGTGACAGCATGGCCCCGCGTACCGATTTCCTCACCAAGCAGCGCCAGCAGATCGAGGCGCGGCTGAAGGAGCTGCAGCCAGCGCACGAAGAGTATCTGACACTGCTCAAGGCGCGTGACGCGCTCGCGTCGGTGAAGCCGGCCGACGGCCGGCGCGGTCCGGGCCGTCCACCTGGGCGTCCACCGGGGCGCCCGGCCGGCCGCCGCAGTCCCGGCCGTCCCAAGGGCAGCCGCACGGGCGCGGGGCGCACGACGGCGACGACCGGGCGCCGCACGGGCGCACGTGGAAGCGGTCGCGG
>JBOGZM010000198.1:0-2286 GCA_050697255.1 Solirubrobacterales bacterium | reverse complement strand
CCACCCAGCCGAGCGCGGCGGCCCGGCGCCGGCGCCTGGAGGCGAAGCGGCGCAGGTCCGAGCGCAAGCGGGCGCGCCGGCGCCCCGACCCGGACGGAGGCTGAGAGCTTGTCGTCCCGGACGGCGGGATTCTGGGTCGCGGTCTTCCTGCTGCTCGCGTTTGCAGGCGGCGGCGGGCTCGAACTGCTCGGCTCGGACGGCTCCAGCTCCAACCGGGCCGACCTGACCGGGCGCGTGACGCGGGTCGTGGACGGCGACACGGTGAAGGTGCGGCTGGGTCGGGGGCGCGGCACCCGCACCGTGCGCTACATCGGCGTCGACACGCCCGAGTCGGTGAAACCCGGCGAGCCGGTGCAGTGCTTCGCCCTCCAGGCGAGCGAGTTCAACAAGCGGCTCGTGCAGGGCCGCCGCGTGCGCCTCCGGATCGGGCGCGAGCGCACCGACCGGTACGGCCGTCTGCTCGCCTACGTCTACGTGCGCGGCCGCGGCGACCCGTTCGTGAACGCCGAGCTGCTGCGCCGCGGCTACGCGCGCACGCTCGCGATCCCGCCCAACACGGACCGGGCGGGGCGGTTCGCGCAGCTCGAGCGCCGTGCGCGCGAGAAGAAGCGCGGCCTCTGGGCGGCCTGCGGCTAGTAACGCAGCACGGCGCCGATCGAGCCGAGCGCCTGCAGGTCCGGGTGGTGGCGGACCACGATCACCTCCGCCGACTGCTCGAGTGCCCGCTCGATCGCCGACTCGGTCACGTCGTCGCGATGCTGCAGCTCCTCCCCCGTCGGCGACCGGCCCGGCTCGGCGGACAGGTGGTCGACCTGCGGGGAGACGTAGCCCTCGGTGCGGAAGCGGTCCGCCACCAGGAGCGCCTCCACGCGCTGCTCGTTCAGCGCCTCCAGCGTGCCGGCCAGCCCGCTCGCTGCGCGCTCGTGGCGGGCCAGCCCCGCCTGGAGCCGGTCGAGCCAGTGGCGCTCGCGGTCACGCTCGTCATGCTCGATGATCACGGCCGCCTCGGCCGCGACCTCCGCCGGCCGCGCGCGAACGTCGATTTCGAGCCATCCCGCGATCCGGTCGCGCAGGTAGCTGTGCAGCGTGTGCTCCACCTCCCCGCGCATCTCGTCCGGGCAGCCGATGATCAGCCGCTGCACCGCGCCGCGCTTGAAGAGCTTGAACAGCTCGTCGTGCGCGTGCTTGAGGTGGTCCTTCACCTCCTTCTGGATGCCGCGCTGGAAGCGCGCCTGCGACCAGCCTCCCTGGTCGTGCCAGGGGTGCACGTCGTCCGCGAACGCGATCACCTCCCGCATCCCGTCGCTGCCGCCGGCCAGGATGCGCGCGAGCTTGCGGTTGATCAGCAGCAGGCCGTAGCCGTCGCCGCCGGGCATGCCCGCGAGCGGCTCGATGAACGGCGAGTCGTCGATCGTCACCTCGCTGCGGATCGGCCGCGAGAGCCGGTGCACCTCGAACAGGTCGATGCCGGAGGAGGCGAACAGCGCCACGCCGCGCGCGCCACTCGCGTCGAACTCGCCGTCGAACCACGCGCGGATCCGCTCCACGTCGCGCCTCAGCTCATCCCGCTGCTCGTGGGGCAGGCCGTCGGCACGGAGCGCCCGCTCGGCGACGTCGAGCAGCGACTCGACCTCGATCTTTCGGTCCCGCTGGGTCGGTAACTCGCTCGGGTCCAGGTTGATGTAGACGCTCAGGACCTTGTGGCCGTCGGGCCTCAGGGTGGCCAGCTCGCGCAGGCGCTGCTTGGTCGTCACGGGCGACATCATTGCGGAAAGAGGTCGCGGCCAGGGATACCACCGCGGCCGTGCCTCCAAACGGCGCCGGGGGTGTCAGCCTCTGACCGTCACCCGCACGACCCGGGAGCGCCCCAGCTCATAGGGATAGGCCGATTCGCGCCTGATGCGGGCCCGGAAGCGATAGGTCACCCGCCCCCTGGTGGCCTCGAAGCGATAGTCGTAGGACCAGCGGCTGGCGGCATCCGTGCGAGGCGTGGCGAAGGTCCGCCAGCGGCCGCGGTAGAAGGCCTGGAGGTCGATCAGCTTGCCGCCCTCCGGGATCGGCCGGCCGCGCAGCCGCCCGCGGAAGCGGACGGCCTGCCCGTTCAGCGCGAACCGCCGGTCGACGGCGATCGAGGAGCGCGCACGCACCAGGATCCGGAGCTCCGCCCGGGCCGGGCGAGTGACCCGTGTGCCCTCGTAGTCGAAGCGCACGGTCCGCGACGGTCCCACGCCCGTGGCAAATGAGAACCGCCCGGCGGAGTCCGTCATCACGATGGCTGCGCGCGAG
>JBOGZM010000197.1:0-3887 GCA_050697255.1 Solirubrobacterales bacterium | reverse complement strand
ACTTCGTCCTCACGGGCAGCTTCTGGCTTGCCAGACGAAGCGCCTCTTTCGCCAGCGGCTCGGGAACCCCAGCCAGCTCGAACATCACGCGCCCCGGGCGCACGACCGCCACCCAGCCCTCCGGGGAGCCCTTTCCGGAGCCCATGCGGGTCTCGGCGGGCTTCTTGGTCACCGGCTTGTCCGGGAACAGGTTGATCCAGACCTTCCCGCCACGCTTGATCTTGCGTGTCATCGCGACACGGGCAGCCTCGATCTGGCGGTTCGTGATCCATGCCGCCTCGAGTGACTTCAGCCCGTACTCGCCGAACTGGACGGTGGTGCCGCCCTTGGCGAGCCCGGCCCTGCGGCCACGATGCTGCTTGCGGTGCTTGACCCGCTTGGGCGTCAGCATGAGCGGTGGCCCTTTCCGTGCCGGTGGGCCTTCAGTGTTGCGGGACGGGTCACCTAGCTCACACCTCTCCGCTGACCGCCCCGGCGACTCGGGCCTCCTCCTGCGGGCGGCCGGTCGCCCGACCCGCGGCCACGCTGAGGCGCCGGCGCGGCGTCGCCCTCCACGGTGAGGTAGCCCTCGGGCATCACCTCGCCCTTGTTGATCCAACACTTCACACCGATCCGCCCGAATGTGGTGCGCGCCTCGTGCAGCCCGTAGTCGATGTCGGCCCGCAGCGTGTGGAGCGGCACCCGACCCTCCGAGTAGCCCTCGGTGCGTGCCATCTCGGAGCCGCCCAGGCGACCCGACACCTGCACCCGCACGCCCGTCGCGCCGGAGCGCATGGCGGACGTCAGCGCACGCTTCATCGCGCGCCGGAAGGCAACCCGGTTCTGCAGCTGCTCGGCGATCGACTGCGCGACGAGCTTGGCGTCCAGCTCCGGCCGCTTCACCTCGAGAATGTTCACGCGCACCTGCTTGGCCGTCATCTTGTGCAGCTCGCGGCGCAACGCGTCGACCTCGGTGCCCGACTTGCCGATCACGATGCCGGGCCGCGCGGTGTGGATGTCCACCGTGATGTCGTTCTTGTCCTTGCGGATCCGGATGTCGGACAGCCCGGCATGACCGAGCTTGCCCTCGATGTGCTCGCGGATCTTGATGTCCTCGAGCAGGTAGTCCGCGAACTCCCGCTCGTTGAACCAGTTCGACTTCCAGTCGTGGATGTACCCGACGCGGAAGCCCTCAGGATGAACTTTCTGCCCCACTGATCACTCCTTCGTGGAGAGCGCGACCGTGAGGTGGCTGGTCCGCTTGCGGATGCGCGTCGCGCGCCCTTGCGCGCGCGGCCGGAAGCGCCTCAGTGTCGGTCCCTCGTCTGCATAGATTTCCTTCACGTAAAGATCGTCCCCAACCAGCTCGTGGTTGTTCTCGGCGTTTGCGACCGCGGATGCGAGCAACCGCTCCAGGTCCCGTGCGATGCCACGCGGGCTGTGGCGCAGAAGCGCACGCGCGTCCGCCACCGACTTGCCACGCACGTGGTCCATCACCAGCCGCGCCTTCCGCGCCGACGAGCGCACGTACTTGGCCTGTGCGCGCACGACCGGCCGCACCGGCGTTTCGGGGCCCGTCCGGCGACGCGGTGCAGCGGCGGGCTTGGATTCCTTCTTGGCGGCACCGCGCGTGCGTGCCGGCGCCTTCGCGCCGCCCTTCGGCGCAGCCTTCGACTCGGCCTTGGCGTCGGCCTTCGCCTCGTCTGCCTTCGCGGCCGGCTTGCGCGCCCCCTGCTTGGTCGCGTCGTCCTTCTTCTGGCGGGTGCGGCTGCCGCTCTTGGCGGCGCCTGCCTTGGACCCGGCCTTCGGCGCGCTCGCCTTCGACTGCGAGGCCTGCTTGGAGCCTCCAGACCGGGCGCGCGGCTTCGGCTTGCCCTCGCCGCCCTTCTGCTGCTTGTCCTTCTCGTCCGCCATCGTTACCTCATCCGGGCCGTCTTGTCGGAACCGGCATGGCCGCGGAACACGCGCGTGGGCGCGAATTCGCCCAGCTTGTGGCCCACCATCGACTCGGTCACGAACACCGGCACGTGCTTGCGGCCGTCGTGCACGGCGATCGTGTGGCCGACCATCTCGGGAAAGATCGTCGAGGCGCGTGACCAGGTCTTTACCATGCGCTTCTCTCCGCTCTCGTTCATCTGGCCGATACGGCGCATGAGGCGCTCCTGAACCCACGGCCCCTTCTTGGTCGAGCGACCCATCTAACGCCCCTACCTTCCTCCGCGCTTGCCGCGCCGGCGGCCGCGCACGATGTACTTGTCGGAAGCCTTGCCCTTCTTCCGGGTGCGATACCCCAGGGTGGGCACGCCCCACGGCGTGACCGGATGGCGTCCGGCCGTGGTCTTGCCCTCGCCGCCGCCGTGCGGGTGGTCGACCGGGTTCATCGCGGTACCGCGGGTCTGCGGCCGGATGCCCTTGTGACGGCTGCGGCCCGCCTTTCCGATCGAGACGTTCTCGTGGTCAGCGTTGCCGATCGTCCCAATCGTGGCGCGGCAGTCTGCCGGCACGATGCGCATCTCTCCGGACGGGAGGCGCAACGTCGCGTGGCGGCCCTCCTTCGCGACCAGCTGGATCGCCGCGCCCGCGGAGCGGCCCAGCTGCCCGCCGCGGCCCGGGGTCATCTCGACGTTGTGCACCACTGTTCCCGTCGGGATGCGGCCCAGCGGCAGGGAATTGCCGACCTGGATGTCGGCGCCCTCTCCGGACACCACCTCCATGCCGACCGTCAGTCGCTGCGGGGCGAGGATGTAGCGCTTCTCGCCGTCGCGGTAGTGCAGCAGCGCGATGTGCGCGGTGCGGTTCGGGTCGTACTCGATCGCGGCCACCTTGGCCGGAACGCCGTCCTTGCGGCGCTTGAAGTCGATGCGCCGGTAGCGACGCTTGGCGCCGCCGCCGCGGTGGCGACTGGTGATCCGACCGTGCGTGTTGCGCCCGCCACTCTTCGACTTGCCCTCCACGAGTGACTTCTCCGGCTCCGAGCGCGTCAGCTCCTCCCGCTCGACCCAGGTCATGAAGCGCCTCGAGGGCGTGGTGGGCTTGTGCTTGCGAATCGCCATGACTACTCGGCCGCGGCCGCCGCCGCTCCTTCGAACAACTCGATGCGGTCGCCCGGAGCGAGCTCCACGACGGCCTTCTTCCAGCCACGCGTGCGGCCGGCCGTCCAGCCGCGGCGCTTGGGTTTCGACTTCATGGTCATCGTTCGCACCTCGATCACCGCCACGTCGAAGATCTCCTCCACGGCAGCGCGGATCTGGGTCTTGTGGGCATCCGGGTGCACCCTGAACGTGTACTTGTTGTCCGCGATCAGCGCGTAGCTCTTCTCGGAGACGACCGGGCTGTGGATGACCTGACGCGCGTCCATTCGGGCTCCTACGCGGCACTCTCGGCGTGGTTCGCGCGCACGGATTCGGCGGTCGCCGCGGCCAGCTCACCGAGCGCCGCATCGGAGATGATCAGGGTCGCCGCCCCAACCACGTCTGCGACGCCGACCGAGCGGGCAGGGAGCACGACGACCCGCGCGATGTTGCGGAACGACTTCGCGCAGGCCGCCTCCTCGGCCCCCACGACGACCAGCACACGGCCGCGGCTGTCGAGGGACTCGAGCGCCCTCGCCGCGGCCCGGGTCGAGGGCTGCTCGTAGGACGAGCCGTCGATGACGGCAACGCTGGCACGGCGGGCATGCACGCTGAGCGCCGCGCGCAACGCCCGGCGCCTGACCTTGCGATTCACCTTCACGGTGTACCCACGGGGGTGCGGCCCGAAAGCCACGCCGCCGCCGGTCCAGTGCGGCGCCCGGATGGACCCGGCCCGCGCGCGGCCGGTGCCCTTCTGGCGCCACGGCTTTCGCCCGCCGCCCCGGACCTCGGCCCGAGTCTTCGTGGAATGCGTCCCCGCTCGCTGGGATGCCATCC
>JBOGZM010000196.1:0-10999 GCA_050697255.1 Solirubrobacterales bacterium | reverse complement strand
GATCTCGCGCGCGTGGCGCAGCTGGCCGGCGATGAACGCCTTGCCCACGTCGGACAGGAAGTACTTGTCGTCGGCGTCGTAGAACGCGTTGCGGCCCTGCTTGAACAGCGACTGGTGCACGTGCATGCCCGAGCCGTTCTCGCCGTACAACGGCTTCGGCATGAAGGTCGCGTAGAAGCCGTACTTCATCGCGTACTCCTTCACGGTGATCCGATAGGTCATGCAGTCGTCGGCCATCTTCAGCGCGTCCGCATAGCGCATGTCCACCTCGTGCTGCGAGGGGCCCACCTCGTGGTGGCTGTATTCGACGTGGATGCCGAGCTGCTCCAGCGCGAGCACCGTCTCGCGCCTCAGGTCGGAGCCGGCGTCGAGCGTGGTGAGGTCGAAGTAGCCGCCCTTGTCGAGCACCTCCGGCGGCCCGCCGTTCGTCTCCGCCGAGCGGAAGTAGAAGTACTCCAGCTCGGGGCCGACGAAGAACTCGTCGAAGCCCATCGAGCGCATGCGCTCCAGCGAGCGGCGCATGACCCACCGGGGGTCGCCCTCGTAGGGCTCGCCGCCCGGGACCTGAACGTCGCAGAACATGCGCCCGGTCGCCTTGTCCTCGGGCCGCCACGGAAGGATGTGGAACGTGGACGGATCGGGCATCGCGATCATGTCCGACTCCTCGATCGGGTTGAAGCCCGTGATAGAGGACCCGTCGAAGCCCATCCCGCCCTCGAACGCGTCATCGAGCTCGTCCCGGTTGATGGAGAAGCTCTTCAGCTGGCCCAGGATGTCGGTAAACCAGAGGCGGATGAAGCGGACGTCGCGCTCGTCGCAGATGGCGGCTACGTCCTGGGGCGTCTTGGCTGCGTTGTCTGCCAACGTCGGCTCCTTCGAGTTCGGGGTCGCGGGGGCGCGGCGCGCCGTCGAGCGCGTAAGCCTAGCTACTCGATCCCGGACGCGGGCGACCCCGGGAACGGGCTCGTGCCCGCGATCTCGTGGATCGCCACCTCCGGCTGCGAGTCGACCAGCTCGAGCAGGCCGCGCGCGAACTCCTGCAGGTGGGGCTCGGCGAAGTGCCGATCGAGTGCTTCGCGGTCGGCCCACTCCTCGACCGCGACGAAGCTGAGCGGGTCCTCGAGGGCCGCGAAGAACCCGTAGCGCAGGCAACCCTCCTCGCGGCGAGAGTTGTCCTGCATCTGCCGCATGAGCGCCACGAGCCCGTCCCGCTGCTCGGGACGGCACCGGACGCGACCGATGACCACCAGCACTGGGCTAGGTGGCCGCGTCCCGCAGCCACTCACACGCCCAGCGGCGCAGCTCCGTGACCGTGGGGCCGAGCGCCTTTCCCTTCGGCGTCAGCTCGTACTCGACGCGCACGGGCGCCGCATCCCAGACGCGGCGGGCGATGATCCCGAACGACTCGAGCTCCTTCAGGCGCATGGACAGCAGCCGGTCGGAGATCTGCGGGATCGCCTGGGCGATCTCCGAGAAACGCATCGGACCCGCCAGCAGAACGTGCACGATCGCGCCGGTCCAGCGCTTGCCGAGCAGCTCGACCGCCTCGTGGTAGTACGGGCAGACATCGCGGGAAGAGACGAGCGGCGCCGCGGTGTCTGGGAGACCCACGGCGCCGACTGCGTCTTGGGGAGGGGAGGTTGCGGCTCCGGCGCCGGACCGTATGTCTGTCGGCGCCGCTCCGCGCATGGCCGCTAGGCGACCTTCTTGAGCGGCTTGACCTCGCGCGAGGTGCCCTCGAGCGGGATCTCACCGGCAAGCGTCACAAGCGAGGAGAAGTCAGCGAGTGCCACGTGCGCGAGCGCCTCGAGGATCTGCTCGTCGGACCAGTCGTGCTCCCTGGCCTCCTCGTGCAGATGGATCGGGACCTCGCCGCGGTTGTCGAGCATGGTCTCGAGATACCGCAGCAGCCCCGCCTCGCGCTCATCGCGGGAGGTGAAGCGCCGTGCCAGGTCGATCTCGTCCAGGCTCAGCCCGACCGCACGGCCCGCCCGCGCGTGCACCGCGACGTCGTACTCGGACCCGCGGTACTCGGCCACCGCGAGCGCGATCCGCTCCTGGGTGGCGGCGGGCAGGGTGCCGCGACGCAGCTCGGAGCGCATCCGCGCGTAACCGCGCAGCGCCGCCGGCGAGCCGGCGAGCACGCCGACGAAGTTGTTGAGCTTGCCGCTGCCCGACAGCGCGCCCTTCAGGATCGGAGCGCTCTCGGGTGGGGCGGTCAGCTCGTCGTGGATATCGAACCTGCTGATCTTGGCAGCCATCGCTTTACTTTCGGATCGGGGCTAACAAAATGGACGCAACTACATAAATTGCGTCCTCCTTACTGCCGGTAAGGTAGTTTACAAAACGAAACGGCCTTTTCAAGTCACAGCAGGAGATCCCGGACTCCTGGCGGCCTTTGCCCGGGTCGGGAGGGCATATCCGCCCGCACCGGAGCGGCACCATCCAATACGTCGAGGGCGGCGGCCCCGGATCAGTGAATCGTGCGCAGGCGGGACGTTGCGGCCATGCCCAGTGCCCTGGCCGCCGCCGCCGTCAGGTCCCATTCGACCCCGCGCGCGAACGGCCCGCGGTCGATCACCCTCACCGTCACGAAGCGGCCCCGGTGGTAGAACGTCACCGGAGTGCCGCAGGGGAGCGAGCGATGCGCCACGCCGAGCGTCGAGCGGCGGAGCCTGGTCCCGCACGCGGTGCGATTGCCGTACAGCCCCGGCCCATACCAGGTGGCGCGCCGCAGCCGCATCAGGGCGACCAGCTTCGGCCTCGTCTGGGGCCCGACGACGCCGTCCGTCTGCAGGCCCGCCTCACGCTGGAACCGCCGCACCGCCGCGGCCGTGGCGGCATCGAACCGCCCCGTCACCGCGACCGGGCCGTAGCTGCGGGCCTCGAGTATGGACTGCAACGTGCGCACGTCCGGGCCCTCGCTGCCCTCGCTGAGGACGCGCTCCCCGAGCTGCGCCTTGGCCGCGGTGGGATCCGGCGCCTGCTCTGCGGGCGTGGTCGGCACCGAGGCCCCGCCGCTCTCGCCGCGGGAGGTCGTGGCCGCGACCAGGATCAGGAAGACGGCCATGGCGAACGCCCAGGCCGCGACCCGGTCGGGCCTCCCGCCCTGGGAGGAGTTGTACGTTGAAGAGCGCCTGCCGCGCACCTGGGCGCGGCGCGGCCCTGTGGGGCTGTCCGACACGTTCCTCTCTTTCCGGCGCTTACGGGGTTAGCTGACGGGCTCGCGCTGAAAGAGCTGCGCTACGCCGGGGAGCCGGTGGCCGGCTCGATGGCGATTCGCCCCAGCGGCCTGTTGGCCGCCCTTTGGGTCCCCCGCTCCCGCAGCCGCCAATGGCGGCGCCGGGACTCAGCGGTCAGGTATGTGTCCGGCTATGTGATGTGTCCTGCTATGTGCTTGGTTCTTCGCTGGCAAGCGTGACGCTCCGTCAGCGAAGCGTGGCATCTTAGCAAGTTGACTGACGAGTCAATCCTGGCCGCGCGAGGCGCTCAGGGCAGGCGCGCCTCGAAGCGCGCCTGTTCCTCCGCGGTGCGCTCGGCCCACGGGATCACCTCCAACCGCCCGTCGGGAATTGGCTCCCCGCTCTCGACCGAGCGACCGTACGTGCCCTCCTCCAGACGCTGCTCGGCGCGGGTGATCCCCTCGAGGTCGCGCTCGAGGCGCTCGATCAACGACTGGTCGCGCTCGTTCTCGAACAGGTCGGAGCCGGCATCGGCGTTGTGCTGGTCAACCCCGGCCAGCTCGCCGTCGCCGCGGTCGGCGCGCAGCGCGCGCAGCTCGCCCTGGATGCGCTCGCGCTCGCGGTTCAGCAGTTCTCGTGCTCGTTGGGGATCCATGTTCCGGAGGTGGGCCCGGGGCAGGCGGCGCCCGTACGTTACCGCCTGACTCAGCCGCCGTTGCGGCCGAGCAGCTGGCGCAGGACGTACTGGAGGATGCCGCCGTGGCGGTAGTAGAGCCATTCCTGCGGCGTGTCGATGCGCACGATCGCGTCGAACCGCACCTCTTCACCATCGTCCCTGCGGGCGGTCACCGCGGTCGTGCGAGCGCCCTCGCCGACCTCCGCCACGTCGTAAGTCTCGCGGCCGTCGAGGCCGAGGGACGGAACGCCCTCGCCATCACGAAACTGGAGTGGGAGCACGCCCATGCCGACGAGGTTGGAGCGATGAATGCGCTCATAGCTCTCGGCGACCACGGCCCGCACCCCGAGCAGCCGCGGGCCCTTCGCGGCCCAGTCGCGCGAGGATCCCGACCCGTACTCCTTGCCGGCCAGCACGACCAGCGGCAGGCCCTCCTCCATGTAGCGCATCGCGGCGTCGAAGATCGACATCTCCTCGCCGCTCGGGAGGTGGACCGTCCAGGAGCCCTCCTTGCCGGGCGCGAGCAGGTTGCGCAGCCGCACGTTGGCGAAGGTGCCACGCATCATCACCTCGTGGTTGCCGCGCCGCGAGCCGAGTGAGTTGAAGTCGCGGGGCTGGACCCCCTGCTCGATCAGGTACCGGCCCGCGGGGCTGTCGGGGCCGATCGCCCCGGCCGGCGAGATGTGGTCGGTGGTGACGCTGTCGCCGAGCAGTGCCAGCACGCGCGCGGCGGTGATCGGCTCGACCGGCGCCGGCTCGAGCGGCATCCCGTCGAAGAACGGTGGCCGCTTCACGTACGTGCTGGGCGGCCAGGTGTAGATGTCACCGGACGGCACCTCGAGCGAGTTCCAGCGCTCGTCGCCGGCGTACACGTCGGCGTAGCTGCGCAGGAACATGTCGGACTTGACGGCGTCCTCAATCGTGCCGTGGATCTCGCGCTGGCTGGGCCAGACGTCCTTCAGGTACACGGGCTCGCCGTCGGACCCGTGGCCGAGCGGCTCGGTGGTGAGGTCGACGTCCATGCGCCCGGTGAGCGCGTAGGCGACCACCAGCGGGGGCGAGGCGAGGTAGTTCATCTTCACCTCGGAGTGGATCCGGCCCTCGAAGTTCCGATTCCCGGACAGGACGGACGCAACCGCCAGGTCTCCTCGCTCGATGGCGGTGGATATCTCCTCCGGCAGGGGGCCGGAGTTCCCGATGCAGGTGGTGCAGCCGTAGCCGACCAGGTTGAACCCCAGTGTCTCCAGTGGGCCGGTGAGGCCGGACCGCTCGAGGTACTCGGTCACGACCTTCGAGCCAGGCGCGAGGCTGGTCTTCACCCAGGGCTGCGAGCGCAGTCCCCTCTCGACGGCGTTGCGGGCCAGCAGACCGGCCCCCATCATCACGGCCGGGTTGGAGGTGTTGGTGCAGCTCGTGATGGCGGCGATCACGACGGAACCGTGGTCGATCAGGCAGCGCTCACCGCCGGCCGTCACCTCCACCGCGGTGGACTTTTGCTGCTCGACCCCGACCGCGGTGTGGCCCCCCTCGCCGTGGAACCGCGCAACGTCTCCGTTGGCCGGCGCCGCGGCGCCGGACTCGATGAGGCGCTTCAGCTCCTCGCGGAAGGACGACTTGGCGTCGGTGAGCGCCACGCGGTCCTGGGGCCGGCGCGGTCCGGCGAGGCTCGGTTGGACGTCCCCGAGGTCGAGCGCCAGCGTGTCCGTGTAGACGCTTTCCTCGGAGCCGGGCTCGTGGAACATCCCCTGCTCGCTCGCGTACGCCTCCACGAGCGCGACCTGCTCCTCGGTGCGTCCGGTGAACCGCAGGTAATGCAACGTCTCGGCGTCGATCGGGAACATGACGCAGGTGGCACCCTGCTCCGGCGCCATGTTGGAGATCGTGGCGCGGTCGGCCAGCGGCAGCCGCGCGAGCCCTTCCCCGAAGAACTCGACGAACTTCCCCACCACTCCCTTTTCACGCAGCATCTGCGTGACCGTCAGGACCAGGTCGGTCGCGGTCGCGCCCTCCTGCAGCTCGCCGCTGAGCTTGAAGCCGATCACCTGTGGCATCAGCATCGAGACCGGCTGACCCAGCATTGCCGCCTCGGCTTCGATTCCCCCCACGCCCCAGCCGAGCACACCGAGACCGTTGACCATCGTGGTGTGGGAGTCCGTTCCCACGAGCGTGTCCGGGTACGCCTGCGCGGACCTGTCCTGATCGCGGACGAACACCACGCGCGCGAGGTGCTCGAGGTTGACCTGGTGCACGATCCCCGTGTCGGGGGGCACGACGGCGAAGTCGTCGAACGCCTGCTGGCCCCAGCGCAGGAACGCATAGCGCTCCTTGTTGCGCTCGAACTCGCGGTCGGCGTTGATCTGGAACGCGCCCGGGGTGCCGAAGGCGTCCACCTGCACGGAGTGGTCGATCACGAGCTCCGCCGGTTGCAGCGGGTTGATGCGGGACGGGTCTCCCCCAAGGTCGCGCATCGCGTCGCGCATCGCCGCCAGGTCGACCACGGCCGGGACGCCGGTGAAGTCCTGCATCAGCACACGCGCCGGCATGTAGGCGATCTCGCGGCTCGGCTCGTCCGTCGGGACCCACCGGGCCAGCGCCTCGACGTCGTCCTTGGTCACCACCTGCCCGTCCTCGTAGCGCAGCAGGTTCTCGAGCAGCACCTTGAGCGCGAACGGCAGCCGTGCGACGTCGAACTTCGCCTGCAGCGCGTCGAGCCTGAAGATCTCGTAGGAGCGGTCGCCGACCGTGAGCTGTGAGCGGGCGTCGAAGCTGTTCATGCGCTGGTTGACCTCTGGAGGGCGCGTTTTGCGGGGACCATTCTCACTCTACTGCCCGCCCCAGGAAAGCCCCGCCGCGCGCTCCTCCAGTCGCTTGTCGATTTCCCCATCACAGTGATGGGGTTCCTTACAGCCGTTCGGAGTCGGAAATAGGACGGCCCCCGAGGGGGCCGTTCCCGTAGCAGACCTGTAAGCCGGATTCTGTCGTGGGCAACCATCCATCTGGGACCGGCGTTGCCGCCGATCTCGTGCGGCCCACCTGGACCTGGCCGGGCACAGCTCATGTCGGTCCTGCTTGGCCTTGCACCGGGTGGGGTTTGCCGCGGCCGCCGTGTCACCACGGCGCCGGTGCGCTCTTACCGCACCATTTCACCCTTACCGGCCGAGCCGTTCACGTGTGACGGCCCGGCTTAGGCGGTGTCGTTTCTGTGGCACTTTCCCTCGGGTTTCCCCGGGTCGGCGCTACCGACCACCCTTGCCCTGTGGTGTCCGGACTTTCCTCGAAGGCTTACCTCCTCGACCGTGAGGCCGGGGAGGCTGCGCCTCCGCGGCTGCCCGGTCTGCGACTCTCGATTCTAGACGCCGTGGACCGGTTCGACAGCTCCGCCGCGGCCGGCAATCCCACCACCAGGCAGAGTGCAGCGCCCGCGCCGAGCGCGATGCGCATGTGGTCGTCGTTCACGCCCCCCGAGAGCGCCGCGCCCGCGAGCACCGCACCGAGGCCGGCGCCCAGCAGGCGCGACACCGACAGCAGCGAGGACACCCGTCCGTGCTTGGCCTGCGGCACCGCGTTCAGGGCCGCACGCGATGCGGGCACGAACAGAAGGCCCAGGCCGAGGCCGAACGGCACCAGCAGCGGCATCCCGCCCAGGCCGCGGAGCGGAACCCCGGGCACGGCGAGGATGCCGAGCGCCAGGGCGACGAGGCAGAACCCGAGCGCGGCGGTCCTCCCCTCCCCGCGCGAGTCCGCGAGGCGCCCGGAGATCGGGGCCGCGACGACCACCACGAGCGCGATCAGCGTGAGCGCCGCGGCGGCGCCCAGCGCCGAGTAGCCCGCAGCGATCTGGAGGTACTGCTGGCCGAGGTAGAAGGCGCCGATCATGACCGCGAAGGTGAGCGCAGCGACCAGCGCCGCCGCCGCCATCACGCGCTGCCGGAGGCCGGACGTCTCCGGGCTCTCGTCGGCATGCACCTCACGCGGCACGAGCCGCCACAGAGCGATCGCGGCGGCGGCGCTCGCGGGGATCAGGAACCACCAGCACGCGCGCCAGTCGATCGCGACCGTCAGCAGGCCACCCACCACAGGCCCGATCAGGTTGGCGATGCCGGAGCTGGCGCCCCAGATGCCGAGCGCGGCTCCGCGGCGCTCTGGAGCGAACCCCGACACGGCCCCCGCCAGCGAGGCAGGGCTGACGAGACCGGCGCCGACACCCTGCACCACGCGCGAGAGGACCAGCACCTCGAGTGACCCGGCCAGCGCCCCGATCAGGGCGCCCGCGGCGAACCCGGCCAGGCCGGCAAGCCCGACGGCACGTGACCCGATCCTGTCGACCAGCACACCCCCGGGAAACAGTGCCAGGCCGTAAGCGACGAAGTAGGCGGTCAGGACATATGAGAGCTCGTGCGAGTCGGCCCCCAGCTCCTCTCCCACCGACGGCAGCGCGACGGTCACGATCGTGCCGTCCATCTGGAGCAGGGCGGCCGCGCCGGCGCATGCGGCGAGCCGCAGCCACGCCTCGCGCGGAGTGGGACGGCCGTCGCCGGAGGCGCGCGCGGGCGGGAAACGTCGGCGCATCCCGGCATTCTCGCCCACGCGCGGCGGGCGGCTCGGTCAGGGGGCTATTCGAGCCGGCTGCCGCAGGCGGTGCATTCGGCCGGCGTGCTGAGCTCGCCGCCCACCGTCATCGCGCCGCACACCAGGCAGGCGGCCGCGCGGCCGTGGCGCAGAGCGTCGTCGGTCTCGCGCAGGAGGTCCTCGAGCGTCCGGCCACCGGGGTCGAACAGTCGCTCGGGCCGCGCGGCGGCCTCGATGCCGAGTTTCACCGGTGGTTCCTTGAGCGCGGGCATCAGACCTTCCTGAACACTCCCACAACGCGGCCCAGGACCTGGACCTCACGGCTGCGGATCGGTTCCATCGACGGGTTCTCGGGCTGCAGGCGCACGTGGTCGCTCTCGCGGAAGAAGCGCTTCACGGTGGCCTCGTCGCCGAGCAGCGCTACCACGATGTCGCCGTCACTGGCGCTGTCCTGGCGGCGGACCACCACGTAGTCCCCGGCCAGGATGCCCGCGTCGCGCATGCTCTCGCCCGACACCTGAAGCACGTATTCGCCCTCGTCGCCGCCTGCCGCCGGCGGCACCTGCACATAGTCCTCGATGTTCTCCTCGGCGAGCACCGGCTGGCCGGCAGCCACGCGGCCCACCAGCGGCAGGCCGCCGTCGTCCGGCGAGACCGCCTGCTTGGCCTTGTCGAACAGCAGCTCGATCGCCCTCGGCTTGGTCGGATCGCGCCGCAGCACTCCATATTTCTCGAGGTTCGCCAGGTGGGCGTGCACCGTCGAGGACGACGCGAGCCCGACGGCCTTCCCGATCTCGCGGACCGTCGGTGGATAGCCGTACTTCGACGCGTACCGCTTGATGAACTGGAAGATCTCCTGCTGGCGGCTGGTCATCTTCAGGTCAACCATCGGCTAAATCCCTCCGTACCGGCGTGAGTGGGGCTGGGTTTGCGAACACATGTTCGTAGAGTAGCCAGGGCGGCGGACGGTTTCAACCGCACCATTGCGCCCGCGGGAAGCACAGGGTAGTTTCGCTCTCACCCGCAGTCCGCCAAGTGCGGCATCGCCGGCAACGAAAGGAGCAACATGAGCGGGCTCGCCCTTGGAGGAGCCACCGTCGAGCAACTTCGGGAAACCGTCGGCGGCGAGGTGATCACTCCCGCCGATCCGGCCTACGACGAGGCCAGGACCGTATGGAACGGCATGGTCGACCGCCGTCCGGCGCTCGTCGTGCGGTGTGCATCCACGGACGACGTGGTGGCCGCCGTGAACTTCGGCCGCGAGCACGACCTGCTCGTCTCCGTGCGCGGCGGCAGCCACTCGACGCCCGGCTACAGCACGTGCGACGACGGCATCGTGATCGACCTGGGGCCGATGAACCGGGTCGCGGTCGATCCGGCTGCGCGCACGGCGCGCGTACAGGGTGGCGCGACGTGGGCCGACATGGACTCCGCAACGCAGGAGCACGGGCTCGCCCTGACCGGGGGGCGGGTGTCCGACACCGGTATCGGAGGGCTGTCGCTCGGCAGCGGCAGCGGCTGGCTGGAGCGGATGTACGGCGTCACCTGCGAGAGCATGCTGTCGGCCGAGGTCGTAACGGCGAACGGCAACGTCGTGAGGGCCGGCTCGGACGAGCACCCGGACCTCTTCTGGGGCCTGCGCGGCGGCGGGGGGAACTTCGGCGTCGTGACCGAGTTCGAGTTCCGCGTCCACCCCGTGGGCCCGATCGTCATGGGCGGGATGCTCGTGTACCCACGCGAGCGGGCGCGCGAGGTCCTGCGCCTCTACCGGGACTACATCGAGAACGCGCCGGACGAGGTCGGCGGAGGCGCCGCACTGATCACCGCGCCGCCGGAGGACTTCGTTCCCGAGGCCATGCGCGGACAGCCGGCGCTGGGCATCGTGTTCCTGTACGTGGGCTCGATCGAGGACGGCGAAGCGGCCGTGCAGCCGCTGCGGGAATCCACTGCTCCCGTGCTCGACATGGTGCAGCCGATGCCCTACACCGCGCTGCAGCAGATGCTCGATGCAGGGAATCCCCGGGGGGTGCGCGAGTACTTCAAGGTGGACTGGGTGAAAGGGCTCCCCGACGAGGCGATCGACCTGATCGTCGACCGGGCGGAGCAGTTGCCGGCGCCGTTCGGCCAGCTGATCCTGGCCCCTCAGGGCGGCGCGATGAGCAGGTCGAACGGCAGCGCGATGGCGCTGAACGCGCCCGATGCGCCCTGGGCCTACTTCTGCCTCTCGATGTGGATGGATCCGGCGGAGGACGAGCGCAACAGGGCCTGGGCACGCGGATTCGCGGAGGCGATGCGGCCGTACGAGGTCGGCACCCCGTACCCGAACTTCATCGCGGCGGACGAGAGCGTGGCGCGCCTGCGCTCCTCCTACGGCCCGGAGAAGTACGAGCGCCTGGTGGCCGTGAAGAGGCAGTGGGATCCGGACAACCTGTTCCGCCTCAACCAGAACATCGATCCGGCCGCCTAGCGGCTGACCCCGCCGGTGGCCCGCCGAGGGCCGCCGGCGGTCGCACCTGCCGGATCTATAATCGGCTGCCCACGCGCCTGTGGCGGAATTGGTAGACGCGCAAGG
>JBOGZM010000195.1:0-3111 GCA_050697255.1 Solirubrobacterales bacterium | reverse complement strand
TCGGCGGCGGCGCGGCGGCCGCCGCGGCGACGGTCGCCCTGGTCGTCGCCGTGAGCGGGGGGCCGGCCGGGCCAACTGCCGCCGATGCCGCCGAGCTCGCCGCGCGGCCGCCCAGCGGCCCCGCGCCCACTCGCCTCGAGGGGAGTCGGACGCAGCTGGCAGCGGAGGTGGAGGGTGTGCGGTTTCCGGACTTTCGACCCGCCTACGGCTGGCGCCCCGCTGGGGTGCGCGAGGACACGGTCGACGGCCGTGACGCCACGGTCGTCTACTACCGCAAGGCCGAACGGCGGATCGCGTACGTGATCGTGTCCGGCTCCAGCCTTCCCTCGCCATCCGATGCAGACAAAACGGTGCGCCGCGGGGTCGAGTACCGGACCCTGCACGCGGAAGAGCAACCGGCGGTGAGCTGGGAACGCCTCGGTCACACCTGTGTGCTGACCGGGACGGCTTCCACCGCCGAGCTGCTGACCCTGGCCAGCTGGCGCGGGGGAGGCGCGTTGCGCTACTGATCGGACCGCCGACTCGTTAGCGACTAGCCTCCGAGCCGGCGCGCCACCCGATCACGGGCCCGGAACAGCCTGCTCGTCAGCGTGCCCTCGGGAACCCGCAGGGCCCGCGCGGCCTCGGGGTAGGAGAGCCCAGCCACGTCCACCGCCACCAGCGCATCGCGAAACTCCGGGGGCAGCTCGGCGATCGCGGCATGGACCTCGTGAACCTCGGCCGCCTGCGCGGGATCGTCCGGTGAGCGCGCCCCACCGGCAAGCTCCTCGACGAGCGGCGTCGTCGTAGGGCGCCGTCCCGCAGCTCGCCGCTGGCTGATCAGCGTGTTGCGGAGCGCGCGAAGCAGATACCCCAGCTCGCTCTCACCGCGTAGGAACCGTGGGCGGGCGAGCACCCGGGCACTGGTCTCCTGAACCAGGTCCTCGGCCTCCTCCCGCGAGTCCGTCCACGCCCGGGCGGCGCGATACAGGCGCGGGAGGTGCTCGACCACCCGGTCCGCCTCCAGCCTGCGCGGCGCTCGCATCAGTGGTGAGGCTCAGTCCTCAGCTCACCGCTTTCTTCACGAGCGCGCCGATCTTCTTCTCTTCGGCAGCGGTCAAGTCCTTCAGCGCAAAGGAGGTCGGCCACATCGCGCCTTTGTCGAGATTCGCTTTGTCGCTGAAGCCGAACGTCGCGTACCTCGATTTGAACTTGTGCGCGCTCTGGAAGAAGCAGACGACCTTGCCGTCCTTGGCATACGCGGGCATCCCGTACCAGGTTCTCGGCGAGAGTGCCGGCGCGCTGGCCTTGACGATCGTATGGACCCGCTCAGCCATGGCGCGATCCCGTTTCGGCATCTCGGCGATCTTCGCGAGCACGTCGCTTTCCCCGTCCTTGCCCGCGCGCGGGCCGCGGCGCGCGTCCGCCTTCAGCTCTCGGGTTCGCTCCCTCATCGCGGCTCGTTCCTCGGCCGTGAACCGCTTGGACGCCTTACGGGTGGTTCTCTTCCTCTCAGCCATTGCGAAGCACCTCCCTGCGGGGGACGGGTCCCAGGCTATTCGAGCGCGATCGAGCGCGCTCGCTCCGTGAGCAGGTGTGCGACCAGATCGGGGCGGCTCCAGTTCGGGCAGTGCCCCGCTGGGAGCTCGACGACAGTTGCCGCCTCGAGGAACCCCGCCGCCACCGCCTCCGGCATCGGGTCCTCGCTGCCCCGCACGTAGACCGACGGCAGCTGCGTCCACGCGGCCTTCCTCACCGGCTGATCGGCGCCGGCGAGGCTCATCGGGCGAAGCCTGCGGAGTCCCGCCTCGGCACGCTCGGGCGTGCAGTCGTTGAAGAGCGCGCGACGAGCGGCCTCGCGGTCGAGCAAGGCAAGGCCGTCGTTGCGAACGGTCACTCCCTCGTCCTCGGCGTCGGCGTTCTGTGCCGCAGCGGCGCTCATCAGGCTGACCATGCTGTCGCCAGCGCCTGGAGCGGCAGCCGTCAGGTACACGAGCTCGCGGACCGCGGGATGCGGGCCGGAGGCGGCCTCCGTGATCACCGCCCCTCCGTAGGAGTGGCCGCAGAGCAAGGCCGGGGGATCGAGCCGATCGAGCAGCTCCCGCACACTCTCCGCGTCCGCGTAGAAGTCTGCCCCGGCGCTCCCATCGCCGATCGTGGGCAGCTCTACCGCGAGTGCCTCGATCCCCTCTCGCTTGAGCAGAGCGACCACATCCGCCCACATCCAGGCGCCGGTGAAGCCGCCCGGCACCAGCACAATCCGCGGATCCACGGCCACGCTCCTCATTGTCTCAGGACGTCTGCGCCCTGCTCGCATAGCGCAAACAGAAGGACTGTCACAGCCGGCCGCTCGATCTCGTCTCAACGGGTAAACCGAGACGAGACGAAAGGAGCAGCCATGGCACCCATGAAAGTCTTTGTCGCAGGCGCCACGGGCGCGCTCGGGCGTCAGCTCGTCCCCCGGCTGGTGGCGAACGGGCACGACGTGACGGGCATGACCCGCAGCGAGTCCAAACAGGACCTGGTGCGCAGCCTCGGCGCGCGCCCCGCGGTGGCCGACGCGTTCGACCCCGACGCGGTGGCCCAAGCCGTCGCCGAAGCCGAGCCCGAGGTGATCGTGCATGAGCTCACGGCCCTGTCCGTGTCGTTCGACATGCGCCACATGGACCGCACCTTCGCGCTCACGAACCGGCTTCGGACCGAGGGCACCGACCACCTGCTCGCGGCCGGCCGCGCCGTGGGCGCACGCCGCTTCGTGGCGCAGAGCTTCGCCGGGTACACCCTCGACCACGACCCCCCGGAGCAGCTGCGCGGCCTCCTCCATGCGATCCGCTATCTCGAGGACGCCGTGACCGGCATCGACTGGGGCGAGGGGATCGTCCTGCGATACGGCGGGTTCTACGGGCCCGGCACGTCGATCAGCGCGGACCCGCAGGCGGACTTCACCGTCCCCATCCGCAAGCGGCGCTTCCCGGTGGTCGGGAGCGGCAACGGGACGTGGTCGTTCATCCACATCGAGGACGCCGCGGCGGCGACAGTGGCCGCGGCCGAGCACGGCTCGCCCGGCATCTACCAGGTCACCGACGACGAGCCCGCGCCGGTCCGCGAGTGGCTGCCGGTGCTGGCGCGCAC
>JBOGZM010000194.1:0-5056 GCA_050697255.1 Solirubrobacterales bacterium | reverse complement strand
TGCGAGGGCTGGCCCGCCGGCGGAGTCGGCGGGGGCTGGGGCTTCGGCTTCTCGTGACCGCCCTTGCCCTCTTCCTCGTCGTCGTCCCGATCGCCCTTGTCCTTGTCCTTGTCCTCGTCCTCGTGCTTGGGGGCGGTGGGGGCAGGCTTGTCCTGACCCTCCGTCCCCCAGGCGAGGGCATTCGCTGCGGTGATTCCTATGACGAAGGCGGCGAGTGCCATCACCACGCCTACCTTCAATGGGAGTGTCGCTCGTGACATGGGGCGTTTCCTTCCTGGATCGATGCCAAGAACAGGAAGTCAGCGCCCTCCGGGCAGAGCCACGGCCCCTGCAGCGCGGCCTCGTTCCTGCCCAGATGACAGGTCGTGGACAGCTCCGCCGGGGAGATGAACCCAGGGTCCAACAAGGGGGCTGGACCTTCCTTTCAGCGCGGTCCTATATCAGCCCTGGGGCGCCGGTCAACGAAGAACCCCGTGGGGATGAGAGCAAAGCCCGCAAACTCCATACTTTCTGGAGCCAATCCCCCGCTAGTTGCGGTCGACTTGTGAATTGCCCCCGACTCTTCTAGGGTCCGGCCGCGGAGGAGCAGCAGGGGACAGGGCTGTCGGATTGACCAGAGAGCAGATCATCGTGTTGGGCTTCATCGCGGCCGCGTTTCTTGCCGGCTGGATTGCGAGCGTCGTGACCAGGAGGCGCGCCCGCTATGCGGCCGACGTGCCGCCGCCTCGACAGGCCGTCGAGCCCGTCACGGCGGCGGCCGCGCGGGCCGAGGCGCCGCGCCTTGCGGAGGAGGTGGGCGAGGCCTTGCGAAGCGATGCGGCCAACGAGGGCATGATGAGCGTGGTGAGGGCCGATGGGGACCCGAAGCTCAGCGAGCTGGAGCTGGATCTGGCCGACTGGGGCTTCACCTACGGGGTGGCCTGGGCCCGCGCCCGCGAGCGCGCCCCCGGCGGCCCCGATGACGCGGTCGCGCAGGATGCGCTCGACGCGGCGGAGCGGGTGTTCCGCGCCTATACGGGGGGCGACGACTGGACCCAGGGGGCGATCCAGGAACATTCGAACGGCAGCGGCGCCGAGCCGCCGGGCCGCTAGTAACCCACCTGGGCCAGCATGGCGGGCGTGAGCCCGTTCTCGCGGGCGATGGCGCCGTAGAGCGCGGCGCTGGGGCGCGCCCGGCGTTCCTGGGTCACGGCGTCGAGCTCGTACAGGCCGAACCTCAGGTCCCAGCCGGAGTCCCACTCGAAGTTGTCCACAAGGGTCCAGTGGTGGTAGCCGCGCACGTCGAACCCGCGCCCGATCAGGTCGTGCATCCGCCGGGCCGCCTCGGCGATCACCCACGGTCGCACGCGGTCGAGCGCGTCCGCATAGCCGTTCTCGGTGATCAGGAACGGCTTGCCCAGGTCGGCGTACCGTTCCACGAACCCGGTGATGCCCTGCGGCCAGGGCTCGCCGAACTTCTCCTCCGCACCGGGGTCGCCGCGCCGCGCGTCCGGCGGGGGAGGCGCGTGGGCGTTGAACGCGGAACGCCACTCGCGCAGCGAGAACCGGGCGCGCCGGCGCCCGTAGAGGTTGATGCCGACGAAGTCGCAGGCTCCCTTCATCTCCGGCACCGCGATGCGCAGGCCGGGCGGCCCGGAGGTGCGCCCGTCGCGTGCCAGCTCGAGGAAGGGCGCATTGAACATGCGGTCGCTCAGGCCGGCGGTCCAGCGGTCGCCCACGTGGGTGGGCCGGTGCGGCTCGAACGTCAAGAGGTGCTGTACCCACGAGACGAATGCCCCGGGCACGTGCTCGTGGATCAGCCGGTACGCCGCGGCGTGCGCGCGCGCCATGTTCGCCTGCACCCGTATCGCCCCCTGCATGTCGCCGCGGCGGCCGGGCGGGAAGTCGCCCAGCACGTACCCCGACGTCGCGTAGACGTTCGGCTCGTTGAAGGTCACCCATTCCGAGCACACGTCGCCGAGCGCCTCGACGGCGTGGCGAGCGAAGCGCAGGAAGAGCGCGAGGGAGCCGGGGTTCGCAAACCCACCCAGGTCTTCGAACCACACAGGGTGGTCGAAGTGGTGGAGCGTCACCATCGGCTCGATGCCGCGCTCGCGCAGGGCGACCGCCATGTCGCGGTAACGGCCGAGCGCGGCGTCGTCGAAGCGGCCGATCAGGGGCTCGACGCGCGCCCAGTCGACCGTCATCCGCAGCGCGTTCAGACTCAGGTCACCTGCGAGGTCGAAGTCCTGTTCCGCGTTCGCCCACCAGTCACAGGCGACTCCGCTGCGGTTGCCGGCCCTGATGTGGCCCAGGGCCTCCCACCGCGCCCAGGTGCTGGACGGCCTGCCGGCCGCGCCCTCGCACTGGTGTGACGACGTCGCGACGCCCCACCGGAAACCGTCCGGGAACCTCAGGAACCTCCCCACTGAGGAGGGAAGCTACAACTCAGGCAGCGCTTTTTCTAGGACAGCGGCCTACGACCGACGCGCAGGCGCGACCTGCCGGCGAGCGTCCTCGAGACGTTCCCGAGGCGGTCGACGGCCCGTACCCGGACCCTGTACCGGCCGCGCGAAAGCCGGCCGCCCAGCTTCACGCTCCAGGCCCACGTCCCCGGCTTGACCCGCTTCAGCTTGGCCTTCATCCAGCGTGGCTTCGCGCACCGCGCCCGGCGCGTGAGGTGTCCGGCGCGCCGGCTCCACCAGTGGCAGCCGCGCCGCTTTCCGGTCGCGCGCAGCGCCACTCGGAGGTGCCGCACACCGGCCGGGTCCGTGACGGTGCCGGTCAGGTTCCGAGACGGCCTTCGTGACCGGAGCCGGACGACCGGCCCAAGCTTGTCGCCGCCGGGCTGAAGACCGCTCGGCGTCGCTGTGAACGCGGGACTCGTGTCGCGGTAGCGCGCGGTCAGCGTGACATCCTGCGCCGGCATCGAGATGTCGTGCGAGATCGCCCCGCCGTCGGACCAGCCCTCGAAGACGAACAGGCGGCCGTTGTGGGAGAAGCGGTCCGCGGCGCCCACGGTCGTGAGGAACCCGATGGCGGCCCTGCTGCTGTACGGGGCCGCCACCTGCGCATAGCCCGCGTACGTGATCGGGGCGCCGGCGGGCACGCTCGCAATGGTGAGGTCGATCGTCTCCGGGGCGATGGTGACCGTCTTCGAGGCGCTCACGCCCTTGGAGTCGGTGGCCGTGAGCGTCACGCGGTAGTGGGAGTCGGCATCGTGGTCCGTCCAGGGGGTGAAGCTCGCCTGCTTCCCCTCCAAGGTCGTGAAGTCGTGCGCGTGGTCGGCGTGCACCAGCACCACGTGCCACGAGAGCCTGCCGTCGGCGAGGGTGCCGTCCTCCTTGTCGGTGGCCGAGCCGGTCAGCTGCACCGGCACGCCGTTGCGGTACTTCGACCCCTCCGTGGGTGCGGCGATCGTCGCCGTCGGCGGCGTGTTGCCCACGGAGACGTGGACGGTCGCCGTGTCGCTCGCGCCGGCCGGGTCCCTGACCGTCAGGCGGGCATCGAACTCGCCGGTCTTGCTGTAGCTGTGCGACGGGTCCTTGGACGTGCTGTGCGAGGTGCCGTCGTCGAAGTTCCAGTCGTACCTGAGGGTGCCGCCCTCGGGGTCGCTGGAGCCCGAGCCCTTGAAACGCACGGTCAGGGGGACTCCACCCGAGGTCGGCGCCGCCTCCGCGACCGCGATCGGCGACCTGTTGTCGGGCGAGTACGAGATGCGCCGCACCGATCCCTGCCCGCGGCTGCCGTCGCCGAAGTCGGCGTAGTAAAGCTCGCCGCCCCACAACTCGAGGTCGACCCCGTACCAGCCGGTGGCGAAGTCCTTCGTGTCCGCCGGCCGGCCGCCGCCGTCGAACTCCATGCGCTTGATCCAACCGCGCACGTAGTCGCCGAAGAACAGGTCGCCGTCGAACTCGTCCGGGTAGGGTCCGCCTGGATACGTGGGGCCGCCGACGATCGCCGCGCCGCTGCCCGAGTGCGAGTAGTGGTAGTCGGGGAATGTGACGCCGGCCGACGTGCCCTCCTTGGAGTACAGCGTCGTGCAGGTGCTGAAGCCCGAGTAGCCGCCGACACGTGAACGGCCCTCGTAGCAGGGCCAGCCGTAGTTGCGCCCGGCTTGGGCCAGGTTCATCTCCTCGGCCGATCCCCAGCCGACGTCGCCCACCGCGGGCAGGCCGGACGGACGGAGGGTGAAGCGGAACGGGTTCCGGAAGCCCTTCGCCCACACCTTCGTGCAGACCTTGGTGAGATCGGCCTCGGCAGGGCAGAACGGATGCCCCGGAAGGCCGCGCCCGTTGCGGTCGACGTGGATCAGCTTGCCGGCAAAGCTCTGCTCGTCATGCGTGCGCAGGGCGCGCTCGTCCACGCGCCCGTAGTCGGACCCGTCCCCCGAGCCCGCCCACACCGTGCCGTCGGGCGCCGACCGGACCGTGCCGATCGAGTGCGAGCCGCCGTCGGAGGGGATGCAGTCGCTCGTGTTGGACGGAGCCGGGCACGGCGCGGTCCCGATGCTCCCCACGAGCACGGTCTCCGCGGACGCGGTGTTGTTCGAGTTGACCGTCACGCGCGTGAGGCGCGACGTCTTCGGGCCGGTCGGGTGGCTGGAGCTGGTGTCGTAGGTGTAGAGCAGGTACAGATAGCGGTTGGAGGTGAAGCCGCTGTCCACCGCGAGCCCCAGCAGACCCCGGTCGCCGCTCGGGTGCACGTGGTCGGAGATGTCGAGCAGCGGCGTCGACACCAGCGATCCACCCGCCGTGACGACGCGTACGCGGCCCGCCTTCTCCGCGACGAACATCCGCCCGTCCGGCGCCCAGTCCACAGCTGTGGGCGCGGTCAGCCCGGAGGCAACCGTCCGTTCCTCGAATCCGGTCGGCAGCGTGGCAGCGCCGGCCGCGGGTACGCCGATCGATGTCGCAGTCCATGCGACGAGGAGGGCGATGCCTGCGAATCCGAACGCTGCGGCCGCCCTGGCAAGCGAGAGCCGCATCGCTGTTACGGTACTCAGGGGATGGCGATCGCGCCACCCGAACTTTGCCCGCCGGCTCAGCCGGTGCGGTCGACCGAGACGACGTGCAGG
>JBOGZM010000193.1:0-9968 GCA_050697255.1 Solirubrobacterales bacterium | reverse complement strand
GCCCGAGCTGCGAGACCTGGGTGTTCTCGAGCTTCAGGCCCATCTCCTCGGTGATCACCTCGCCGCCGGTGAGGATGCCGATGTCCTCCAGCATCCGCTTGCGGCGGTCGCCGTAGCCGGGCGCCTTGACGGCCACGCCGGTGAAGGTGCCCCGGAGCTTGTTCACCACCAGGGTCGCGAGGGTCTCGCCCTCGACGTCCTCGGCGATGATCAGCAGCGGCTTGCCGTTCTGCATCACCTGCTCGAGCACCGGGAGCAGCTCGCGCACCGCGCCGATCTTCGAGTTGGCGATCAGGATGAAGGGGTCGTTGAGGACGGCCTCCATCCGGTCCTGGTCCGTGACCATGTACGGCGAGATGTAGCCCTTGTCGAACTGCATCCCCTCCGTGAACTCGAGCTCCATGCCGAAGGTCTGGCCCTCCTCGACGTTCACGACGCCGTCCTTGCCGACCTTCTCGATCGCGTCCGCGATCACGTTGCCGATCTCGTCGTCGCGGGCGGAGATCGCTGCCACGCGGGCAATCTGGTCCTTCCCGCCGGAGATCTCCTTCGACTGCTTGTTGCGCAGGTGGTCGACGACCTCCTCGACCGACTTCTCGACGCCGCGCTTGAGCGCCATCGGATTCGCGCCGGCGGCCACGTTCTTCATGCCCTGCCGGACCATCGACTGCGCCAGCACGGTCGCGGTCGTGGTGCCGTCTCCGGCGACGTCGTTGGTCGCGGTCGCGACCTCGCGCACGAGCTGTGCGCCCTGGTTCTGGAACACGTCCTCGACCTCGATCTCACGGGCGATCGTGACGCCGTCGTTCGTGATCGTGGGCGCGCCGAACTTCCTGTCGAGGACCACGTAGCGGCCCTTGGGGCCGAGCGTCACCTTCACGGCGTCGGCAACGGCGTTGACGCCGCCCTCGAGCGCGCGGCGCGCGTCCTCGTTGTACTTCAGCTCCTTGTGTGCCATACGAATTCCTACCTTTCCGAGGGCCTCAGCCCGCTACCTTCGCCAGCAAGTCAGACTCACGCAGCACGAGCAGGTCCTCGCCCTCGATCACGATGTCCGTCCCTCCGTACTTGGAGTAGAGGACCTCGTCGCCCTCGGCGACGTCGAGGGGGATGCGCTTCTCACCGTCCTCGTCCCACTTGCCGTCGCCGACCGCGAGGACCTGGCCCTTCTGGGGCTTCTCCTTGGCGGTGTCGGGGAGCACGATCCCGCTGGCGGTGGTCTCTTCCTCCTCCACCGGCCTCACGAGCACGCGGTCACCCAGAGGCTTGAGCTTCATACGCATTCCTCCTGGAAATTCCAGTGCTTGGTGGTTGCCTGTTCAACGCCCAGCGCGCTCCGGCGCGCCGTTTCGGCGCTGCGGGCGGCTGCGCTTGGCACTCTAGCAAGGAGAGTGCCAGAGTCTAGGAAGCGGGCCGGATTCCGCCCCCTGCAAGGCGAATTTCGTCCCCGCCCGGGCTCAGCGGATGCGACGTGGGGCCTGGCCGTTGCCGGGCGGGCCCTCGCGGGCGGCGGTGCTCTCGATCACCTGCGAGAAGCGGATCACGGTCACGATGTCATCGGTGTCGACATCACGGCCGTAGATCTGCTGGAGGAAGTGCGTCGTGTCCTCGACGCGCCGGAACTCAGGATTGTCGTGCTCGATGTCGCGGGGGGACAGCTCCCGCACCCGCTTCACCTCGACGTCGTCGATCACGGCCGTGAACACCTTCTCCCGGGGCTCGTGGCGGTAGCCGACGGTGATCCACACCAGCTGACCGCGGCGGTACTTCATGCTCTTGTCGCCAAGCCGGATCGTCGCGGTCTTGCGGCCACGCTTCAGCTGGTCCACGAAGACCGGGGAGTAGAAGTTGAGCACGTACACGGTTGGTCCGGGCGCAGACGTCGGGAACGGCAGGAGGAGGCGGGCCTCAGTATATGTAGCGCGTCTAGCCCGGCTCCGCGCTCGAGGGCCAGAGGCGCTGGAACAAGGGCCACAGGAGGATCGCCGCCCCCAGCTGCACTGTCATCGTGACGACGTCCAGCGTGCTGAACGGGTCGCCGTTCAGGCGATCGGCACCCTCGACCGCCAGTCCCCACAGCAGGCAGTAGGCGACCAGCCTCAATAGATGTACCGGTGCAGCGCGGGCGGGTCGTGGACGATGATCCGCCCCCGGCGCGTGGTCAGCACCCCGGCTCGCTGGAGCGTGGCGAGGAACCTGCTCGCCGCTTCGCGCGACGTCCCGGCGAGCTGCGCAAGGTCGGCCTGTGTCGAGCGGACCACGACCTCGGCCGGCTCCCCCGGTGCCCGCGCGGCGCGGCGCGAGCCGGTCTCGACCAGCTCCGCCAGCACCCCGGCCACGCGGCTGGAGACCTTCTGGAACGACTGGCGCGCGATGCGCGCATTCGCCTCGCGCAGCTTCGCCCCCAGGCCCGAGAGCAGCGTGACCGCGATCTCAGGATGCTCGTTCAGAAGCCGCTTCAGGTCGCCGGCCAGGATCGCCACGGCGCGCACGTCGTCCACCGCCTCGACGGTCGCGGAGCGCACCTCACCCCCGAACATCGCAAGCTCTCCGAAGATCTCGCCGCTGCCCACGTTGGTGAGCGTGATCGTGCGCCCGTCCGCGTGCTGGCGGGTGACGCGAGCCTGCCCTCTCTCGAGCACGTAGCAGGTGTCCCCCGGATCGCCCTCGCGCAGGATGATCGTGCCCGACGGGTAGCTGCGGGGCACCGCCACGCGGGCGATCTGCTGCAGCTCCGGCTCCGACAGCTCCGCGAACAGGGGTACGCCGCGCAGCAGCTCGGCGGTGCCGGGCGTGCTCCCGGATGCCGGCCCGATGGCCATTTGCGGGAGTATTACCGAGCCGTCGACCGGCTACCCCGTTGCGCCCGCCGGACGCAGCCGCGCGGCCAGGACCCACCCCCACCACGCCGCCAGGCCGAGCAGCAGGCCGAGTGCGAGGTTGATGGTCACCCCCACCACGCCGACCGCGACCGCCACGGACAGCTCCCACCGGCCGCGTAGGTCACGCAGCAGCCGGATGTGAAGCACTCCGGCCGCTGCCAGCATGCCGGCCAGGATCGGCAGCGGAAAGGCGGCCAGCAGCGCCGCCAGCCCTGAGCCGGCTACGAGCGCCAGGACCAGCAGGCCGGCTCCCATGAGGAGCGGGGCACCGGCCGTGCGGGCCCCGAACGCGTGGTGGGCGGTGAGCCCGCCGGCGCCGTGGCAGACGGGCATTCCGCCGATCGTGCCGGCGAGGACGTTCGCGCTGCCGAGAGTGGTCGCGAGCCTCCCCGGTCGCACCGGCGCGGCACGGTCGCCGAAGTAGGTGCGCGCCGCATCTGCCGTGGCCAGGCACGAGTTCGCGAACGTGAGCGGTATCTGGGGCAGCACCAGCAGCGTGAGGGCCGTCCACACCGCAGCTGCGTCCATCGCCGGCACGGACACGGCTGACGGGCCGGCACTCAGATGGGGTGCAGCACCGGCAAGCGCGATCGCAATGCCCGCGGCCACGAGTGCGATCGTCACGGGCCGGCTGCGGAGCGCGATTGCTGCCGCGAGGACAAATGCCGTCAGCGGCAGGGCGATTTCGGGCGAGAGGGCGTTGGTCGCGAAGGCCTGCGGCGGGTCTGCCACCAGTCCCCACGCGATCTTCAGGAAGAGGAGGCCCACGGCGAGCTGCACGCCGCGGACCAGGGCCCTCGGGAAGGCGCGTGCGGCCACGTCCAGGGCGCCGCTGCGGGCGAGCACCAGGAACACCAGGCCCATCAGCATCCCGCCCGCCGCGATCACGTCGACTCCGAGCCCCTTCGCGATAGCGATCGCTCCGAACGCCTTCAGCGGCTGCACGGGGATCGGGAGCCCGTAGGTGAGCGCCGCGCACATGTAGAGCAGGCCGGCCGGGAGCAGCGCCGCTGTCGCGGAGAGGCCGTTGGAGACGATCAACACGACGGCGATCGGAACGAGCACGCCGAGGTCGGCCAGCGCCCCGGCCACCTCGCGGCGGTCGAGGGCCACCCCGCGGGGCAGCTCAGCGACGCCCGCCGCCACGCTCGATCATGACCGACGTCGCCTTCACTGCCGCCGTGGCCTCGACCCCCTCGGCAAGCCCGAGCTCCTCGACCGCGTCCCGCGTGATCGCGGCCGTCACGCGGTGCGGCCCGGCCTCGATCTCGACCAGCGCCATCACCCCGTCCACCTCGACCGAGACGACCCGGCCGGGGAAGCGGTTGCGGGCCGAGAGGGCGTCGCCGGCGGCGTGACGCCGGGGACGGCGCGAGAGGCGCTCGACCTCCCGCCGCGGGATGCGGCGGCGGTTGCGCGGGTCACGCACGGCGCGGACCTTGCCGGCACGCTCCCAGCGGCGGAGCGTGTCGACGCTCACGCCGATCTCGCGGGCTGCTTCGCCGAGGGTCAGGTCGTCTGGGCGCTGTCGCACCACTGCCTAAGCATTGCATAGGCAGAACTGGTGCGTGCGCTCATGGTGCGGTCAGCGACCGCAGGCGCGGGTCTGCGGCGAGGGCCTCGCGCGCCGCGCGCCGCCCCGCCTCGACCATCTCATCCAGTCGCCCGAAGTCGAGCATCTCGCACGTGCCGGTATCCGGCTCCACGACCACATCCGCGCGCCGCCGCGATGCCCTGGCGGACTCGATGCTGCCCAGCACCAGCGAGCGCGCCAGCGTCTCCTTGATGGTGGGCATGTGACCCGGCGCGCCCACCGCGGTTCCCGTCCGCGCGGCCGTCCACCGTGCCGCGATGCGAGCGCCACGGCCGGCCGGCGCTCGCGCGTGGTCGAAGCGGCGCCCGACGTCCACAGCGACGATCGGTCCCTCGTTCGTGGCCGCCATCGGCCCCACGGGCAGGCTGTCGAGCACCCCGCCGTCCACCAGCAGGCTCCCGGCCTGCCGGACCGGCGTGAAGATGCCGGGCAGGCACATGCTCGCGGCCACCGCCTCCGCCACAGGTCCGCTTCTGTGGATGACCTGCTCACCGGTGACCAGGTCGCAGCTCACGCAGAAGAACTCGCGCTCGAGCTCCTCGATCGCGGGCTCCGGCCCGAGCGTGCGCGCGAGCATCGCGCGCGCACGACCGCCCCGCACGAGCGAGGTGATCGGGACGGCATAGTCGCCCAGCGGACGTCTCACGACCAGCTCCTCGTGACACCGGGCCCGGATGCCGGCGGGCGACAGGCCCATCGCGAACATGGCGCCCACGAACGCTCCCATGCTGGAGCCGCCGACCCGATCGACCTCCATCCCGGCCGCCGCCAGCTCCTCGAGGACCCCGATGTGAGCGAACCCGCGGGCGCCTCCGCTCGACAGGACGACGCCGATCGACTGGCCCGCGAGCCGCCGCGCGAGGCGCTGGACCCCCCGGTCGGCACCGCGGCCGGTGGTCACCGCGTGGAGCGCCCGTGCGCTCACCGCTGCCGTCCACTCGCGCGCGGCCCGTGCGCGGATGGGGGCCGGCAGCACGACGTCACAGTCCCGTAGGCCGAGATCCGATCGCGGTGGACGCTCCGCGCCGGCGACCAGCAGGATGCGGTCCGCCTGGCGCAGGCAGAACGTGGTCCAGGGATCGGGCTCAGCGGGGCTGCCGGTCAGCATCAGCACGCGCGGGGCATCGCGCTCCGCGCGGTCGAGCGCCACGCCGTAGGCGCGCTCGTCCCGCTCCGGGTCGCGCTCGAGCAGGGCGACCGGTCCGAGTGCCGCAAGGGCGTCAGCCAGGGCGTCCCAGAGCGCCCACCCCGACACCGGGTCGAGCGACGTGACGGCGATCGTCCCCGGAAGCGGGTCGTCCATCGGGGCCAGCCCGCGGCTCACACGCAGCTGGCGGCCAAGCTCCCGCAACAGCCCCAGCGAGAACCTCGGCTCGTGCGACAGCAGCTCGGCGAAGTCCGTGCTCGTCACCTTCAGCAGCTCGCTGTCGCGCCGCGCCCGCACGGAGGCGGAGCGCGGCTCCCGGGTGAGCAGCGCGAGCTCTCCCACCACCGATCCCGCCGTCAGGACGCGCGCCACCTCGGGCGCCGGCTCCTCGATCACGACCTCGAGCCGCCCGGTGTGGACGACATAGAGGCTGTCGCCCTCGTCACCCCTCCGGAAGAGCCACTCGCCCGCCCTCACGCTCACCCAGGTCGAGCGTGCCGCGATCTTGCGCCGCAGCGGCTCCGAGAGTCCCGCCAGCATCGGCACGGCGCCCAGGAAGTCGGTCCGCGATGACCGCCCGGAGGCGCCTCGACGCGGGAGCGCGTACGGCGAGCTGCGGGCGAGGGAAGGCCCAGCGGCTACCGGCGCTTGGGTCTGACCGGCGCCGGATGACGCATCCCTTCGCTCGTGATCGATTCCCGATCCAAGCCGATCAGCCATGTGAGGAGGAGCCTAACCGGCGGCCACCCGCCCGCCAACCCGGGTTGCGCACAGGGCAACGCACCTTGACCGCGATTGTGGCTGGGCTTAGGGTCCACTTACAGGCCGTCCCCGATGGGAGGCCAGACGAGGATGGAGGCAGGGATGAAGCTGGTGCATGTACTGGTGGTCGTGGGGGCTGTGTCGCTGCTGGCCGCACCGGCCGCCGACGCCAAGCAGCCGCGCAAGCTGAGCGAATCGAAGGTGCGTACGTTCCTGAAGCCGATCGCCGCCGACCTGGGGGCCGGGCTCGCGGAGGACCTGAAAACGGAAGATCCGACGGTCACGGTTGTGGCCGCGAACGTCGGCGACTGCGAGCGCAGGAACCGAAGGCGCATCGATTGCGACCTGAACATCACCTTCAGAGATGCCGAGGGGGACCTCACGTGCTCGCTGCGGGTCGGGGTGAAGTACCGGAACAAGCGCTCGAAGAAGCTCGTGTTCGCCCTGCTGTCCGGCAAGCCCAAGTGCTACGTGCAGTGAGGCAGCGGGGAGCCGGCTCGCCGCCTACTCGCTGAGGCCTGCCGCGCTCGGCATTGGACTCCTCACCAGGGGAGCTCGTCGGCGATCTCCTCGAGACGCGGGTTGTTGCGGTCGCGGTCCGACACGAGCGGCTCGTCGACCGGCCACGGCACGCCGATCGCTGGGTCGTCCCACGCGATCCCGCGCTCGGTCTCGGGAGCGTAGTAGCTCGAGACCTTGTAGGTGACGTCGGCCTCGTCACTCGTGACGCAGAAGCCGTGCGCGAACCCGACCGGGATGAAGGCCTGGTGCGCGTTCTTGTCGGACAACACGAACGCTTCGTACTGCCCGTAGGTGGGCGATCCCGTGCGCAGGTCGACCGCCACGTCGTACACCGACCCGCGCGCGCAGCGGATCAGCTTCGCCTGGCCCGGCTGGAGCTGGAAATGAAGCGCCCGGATCGTCCCTCGCGCCGAGCGGGAGTGGTTGTCCTGCACGAACTCGACGTCGATGCCGAGCCGCTCGTACTCGTTGCGGCGATAGGTCTCGAAGAAGAACCCGCGGTCGTCGGAGATCACCTTGGGCTGCACGAGCACGAGCCCGTCGATCCTGGTGTCGATCCGCTCGAAGGGCATCCGGCGCGGAGCGCTAGGAGCGCAGCTCCTGCCCGTATTGGCGCTGGTAGTACTCGCGGTACTCGCCGGAGCGGATCGGCTCCCACCACCAGGCGTTGTCGCGATACCAGTCAACTGTCGAAGCCAGTCCCTCCTCGAACCCGACCTCGGCCGTCCAGCCGAGGTCGGCTGTCTTCTCATGGCTGAGCGAGTAGCGCCGGTCGTGGCCGAGCCGGTCCTTGACGTACCGGATCAGCGACTCGTCACGCCCGGTCAGCTCCAGGATCCTGCGCACGACGTCCATGTTCGGCAGCTCGTCCGGGCCCCCGATGTTGTAAGTCTCACCCGCCTTCCCGCCGCGCAGGACGACGTCGAGCCCGCGGCAGTGATCGGAGACGTGGAGCCAGTTGCGGACCTGCATGCCGTCGCCGTACACCGGCAGCGGGTCGCCGTGGAGCGCGTTCAGGACACACAGGGGGATCAGCTTCTCCGGGTACTGGTAGGGGCCGTAGTTGTTCGACGCGCGGCAGACGACCGCGTCCATGCCGTATGTGTGGCAGTAGGCGCCCACGAGCAGGTCGCCGCCGGCCTTCGAGGCGGAGTACGGGGACGAGGGCTCGAGCGGGCTCTGCTCGGTGAAGGAGCCCTCGTCGATCGAGCCGTAGACCTCGTCGGTGGACACCTGCACGTAGCGGCCGACGCCGGCCTGACGGGCCGCCTCGAGCAGCACGTAGGTGCCGTAGACCTCGGTCTGGATGAAGTGGCCGGGCTCGTCGATCGAGCGATCGACGTGCGACTCGGCCGCGAAGTTGATCAGGGCATCGCAGCCCGCCAGCGCATCGCGCACCGCCTCCGGGTCCGCGATGTCGCCGTGCGCGAACTCCATGCGCTCGTACGTCATCAGGTCCTGCAGCGACTCCAGGCGACCCGCGTAGGTGAGCTTGTCCAGCACGATCACGGAGTCGTCCGGGTGCTCGGCCAGGAAGTACCGCACGAAGTTCGAGCCGATGAAGCCCGCGCCGCCGGTCACGAGCAGCTTCATGTGGACACCTCCGCGCGCTCGGCCAGGTAGTCGGCCAGGCCGTCGTGCCAGTCGGGGAGCAGCACGGGATGCTCGCGCTCCGACACGAGCACGGAGTAGGCGGGGCGGGGGGCGGGCCGGTCGAGCATGTCGCTCGTCATCGACAGCACGCGGGTGTCGAGCCCGGCCTGGCTGAAGATCTCCACCGCGAAGTCGTGCCACGAGCAGCGGCCCGCGCCCGCCATGTGGTGCACGCCGTAGGCCTCGCCGTCGAGCAGCCGCACCAGCCCCGCCGCCAGGTGTCCCGTGTAGGTCGGGCAGCCGATCTGGTCGCGCACCACGACCACCTCCTCGCGGTCCTGGGCGAGCCCCAGCATTGTGTCGACGAAGTTGCGACCGTTGACCCCGAAGAGCCACGAAGAGCGCACGATCCAATGGCGCTCGTTGGCGGCCGCCGTCTCACGCTCGCCCGCCAGCTTCGACTTGCCGTAGGCGGACAGCGGCCCGACCTCGTCGGACTCGAGGTAGCCCTCCTCCCTGGACCCGTCGAACACGTAGTCGGTGGACGGGTAGATCACGGGTGCGCCGACGGCTGCCGCGGCTGCCGCGACGTTGCCGGCTCCACGCCCGTTCACGTCCGTGGCCTCCTCGAGGTTGGCCTCGGCGCCGTCCACGTTCGTCCACGCCGCGCAGTTCACGACCGCGCCGGGGTAGTGCTCGATGAACACCCGCTCTACGGCCTCACGGTCCCGGATATCGAGATCCGCTCGCGTCAACACGACAGGCTCATGGCCCACGTCGCGTGCTGCCAGCGCCACGTCGCGGCCGAGCATGCCGCCGCCTCCCGTGATCAGCACCCTCAATGGAGGCGGATCTCCGAGTTGTCCCCGACCATGAAGCGGTATGCGCGCGGGAGTGAGTTGGAGCTCTCGAGCACGACGTTCCGGCCGATCAGGCTGGCCTCCATCCGGTAGGACAGGTCGCTGACGCGCGCGCCGGAGAGGATGATCGAGTGCTCGACCTCCGAGCGCTCGATCGTCACGCCGTCGTCGATCGCCGAGTAGGGCCCGACGTACGAGTCGACGATGCGGCTGCCTGCGCCGATGATCGTCGGGCCGCGCACGGTCGAGCGCTCCAGCTGGGCGCCGGCCTCGATCACCACCCGGCCCTCGACACGGCAGTCCGTGCACTCGCCGTCCATTCGGGGCACCAGGTCCTCGAGGATCAGGCGGTTCGCCTCCAGCAGGTCGTCGAGCTGACCCATGTCCTTCCACCAGCCGCGCACGATGTGCGGCTCCACGCGCAGCCCCCGGTCGACCAGCGTCTGGATCGCGTCGGTGATCTCGAGCTCGTCGCGCCACGAGGGCTCGATCGACCGGGCCGCGTCGAAGATCACCGGCGTGAACATGTAGACGCCGACGAGCGCGAGGTCCGACGGCGGGTCCTTCGGCTTCTCCACCAGCCGCACGATCCGGTCGCCGTCCAGCTC
>JBOGZM010000192.1:0-3771 GCA_050697255.1 Solirubrobacterales bacterium | reverse complement strand
ACGCAGGCGCGCGCGAGCCGCTCCCCGGCCAGCGGCTGCGCGCGGCCGGCGGCGTCCGTCTCGACCCTATTCACGCAACGTCCCCCCGGTCTCGTGCGCGATCGCGTCGCGGATCCGCTCGCGTCGCTCCGCCACCTCCGCGTCGGTCAGGGTGCGATCGGAGGAGCGAAACTCGAGCCGCATCGCCAGCGACTTGCGCCCCCCGCCCGCCTGCTCGCCCCGGTAGACGTCGAACACGTGCACGGAGCGCAGCTCGTCGCCGCCCGCTGCGGCGACCGTGTCGATCACCGTGCGCGCCTCGACCGCCTCGTCCACCACGACCGCGATGTCCTGCACCACGGCGGGATAGGTGATCAGGTCCTCGTACCGGCGCGTGACGCGCTCCGCGACGGGGAGCACCACCCCGAGGTCCAGCTCCAGCACGACCGGGGGGCGCTCCAGCTCGCCGAGGCCGAAGTCGGCCGCGACGGCAGGATGGAGCTCTCCCAGCCAGCCGGCCTCGCGCGCGTCCACCACCACCTCCGCAGCACGCCCCGGATGCAGGAACGGCGGCCCGCCGGCGACCAGGCGCCAGCGGACGCCGAGCGCATCGAGCACCGCCACCAGCACCCCCTTTGCCGTGTAGAAGTCCGCCTGGAGCGCCGGCCGGCGCCAGGTCGCAGGCTCGAAGTCGCCCGCCAGCAGGACGCCGAGGTACAACCGCTCGTCGGGAAGCTCGTCGGGCCCCTTCGAGAAGAACACGCGCCCGCTCTCGAACACGCTGAGGTCGGGCATGTCGCGCGCGACGTTGTGGCGCGCGACCTCGAGGAGACCAGGCACCAGCGTGGTGCGCATCACCGACTGCTCCTCGCTGAGCGGGTTGGCGACCGGGAGGGCTCTCGCGCGCAGGTCGCCGGCGGGCACACGCAACCTGCGCACCGCCTCTGGAGAGATGAAGCTGAAGGTCACGACCTCGCTCAGGCCGGCGCCGCGCAACTGGTCCTCGATCGCGCGCCGCAGCCTCTGCGTCCGCGACAGCCCGCCGACCGCCCGGCGGCGCGCCGGGAGAGTCGCGGGCAGGCGCTGCAACCCGTGCACACGCGCGACCTCCTCGATCAGGTCAGCCTCGCGGTACACGTCGTGATGACGGAAGTACGGCACCTCCGTCTCGAGAGCGCCGTCGCGCCGCTTCACCGCGAAGCCGAGCCGCTCGAGGATCGCCTGCGATTCCTCCGGCTCGACATGCTCGCCCAGCAGCGAGTCGAGCCGCTCGCTCCGCAGCACGACACGGTGGGGCTCGGGCTCGGGCGCCGCCACGTCAACCGTGCCGGGGACCATCTTCGCGCCGCAGAGCTCGACCATCAGCCGCGCAGCGAGGCGCTGCGCCTGCAACGCGAGGCGGGGATGGAGCTGCTTTTCGAAGCGGTTGCTCGCCTCCGTCCGCAACCCCAGCTTCTTCGAGGTCTGCAGAATGTTGAGGCCGTTCCACGTGGCCGCCTCCATCGCGACCCGGGTGGTCTCGGCGCCGACCTCGCTCGTGGCACCGCCCATGATCCCGCCGATGCCGGTGGGCCCCTCCGCGTCGCAGACCAGCACGGCGTGCCCGTCGAACACCCGCTCCTCACCGTCCAGCGTCGTGAGCCGCTCGCCTTCGCCCGCGGCCCGCACGTGGAGCGCCGGCCCGGCCACGCGGTCGAGATCGTACGCGTGCATCGGCTGGCCCAGCAGCAGCATCACGTAGTTCGTGATGTCGACCACGTTGCTGATCGGCCGCTGGCCGGCGGCCATCAGGCGCGCCTTCAGCCACAAGGGCGACTGACCCACCTGGACGTCCTCGAACACGCGCACGCTGAACCGCGGGCAGAGCTCGGAGTCCTCGACGGATACGGAAATCAGGTCGGCGGCACGGGGGGCTCCGCCCCTCACGTCGCCGTCGGACACATCCTGGTCGCCCGGATCGGGCGCCAGCGGCGCTTCGGTCACGGCATGCACCTCGCGCGCGACCCCGTACACACTCAGGGTGTCCGGCCGGTTCGGCGTGATCTCCAGCTCGAGCACATCGTCGCCCAGCGGCAGGTAACGCCACACCTCCTCGCCGGCCGCGTAGGTGTCGGGCAGCACCATGATGCCCGCGCTGTCGGTGCCGAGCTGGACCTCGGTCTCGGACAGGATCATCCCGTCGGACTCCACGCCGCGCAGCTTCGCCCGCCCGAGCCGGGTGCCGTCGGGCAGCACCGCTCCGGGCAGCGCGACCATCACGGCCTGGCCGGCGGCCACGTTCGGCGCGCCGCACACGATCGTGCGCTCATCGGCGCCCGACAGCGCCACCCGGCAGACCCGCAGGCGATCGGCGTCGGGATGCTGCTCCACCGCCGTCACCTCGCCGACCAGGAACAGCCCCTGGTTGCCGTCCACGCGCGGCACCCCCACGCTCGCGATGCGCTCGACCTCCGTCCCGCTCAGCGCGAGCGCCGTCGCGAGGTCGTCGATCCCGAGACCGGGATCGCAGTACTCCCGCAGCCATGCGACCGGCACGCGCATCAGAACTGCCTCAAAAGCCGCAGGTCGTTCTCGAAGAACAGGCGCAGGTCCGGGACGCCGTGGCGCAGCATCGCGATCCGGTCGATGCCGAGGCCGAACGCGAAACCCTGGATGCCCTGCTCGGGGTCGTAGCCCTGCTCGCGCACGAACCCGAAGACGTTCGGGTCGACCATGCCGGCCCCGCCGACCTCGATCCAGCCGGTCCCCTTGCAGAGCGGGTCGCGCGTGCCGTCCCGCAGGGTGCCCGAGCCGCCGCACGCAAAGCAGGACACGTCGAACTCGACGCTCGGCTCGGTGAACGGGAAGTAGTGCGGGCGCAGGCGCACCTCCCGGTCCGCCCCGAAGTACGCACGCGCGAATGCGAGCAGGGTGCCCTGCAGGTCGGCGAGCGTGATGCCCTCGTCGACGGCGAGGCCCTCGAGCTGGTGGAACATCGGGGTGTGCGTGGCGTCGGAGTCGCGGCGGTACACCTTCCCCGGCACGACGATGTAGATCGGCGGGGCCTGGAGCTCCATCGCGCGCACCTGCATCGGGGAGGTATGCGTGCGCAGGACGACCTCGTCGGAGACGTAGAAGGTGTCCTGCAGCATGCGGGCCGGGTGGCCGGGCGGGTGGTTGAGGGCGGTGAAGTTGTAGAAGTCGAGCTCGACCTCCGGTCCCTCCACGACACGGAATCCAAGCCCCACGAAGATGTCCTCGAGCTCCCGCCGGGTGGTGGTGACCAGATGCAGGTGGCCGACCTGGACCGGGTCGCCGGGCAGCGTCACGTCCACCGCCTCCTCGCCCAGCGCGTGTTCCAGCTCGCGCGACTGGAGCGCCGCCGCCCGCGCGCCGACCAGCTCCTCGAGTGCGCGCCGCGCGTCGTTGCCGCGCCTTCCGACCTCGGCCCGCTGCTCGGGTGGGAGCTCCGGGATCGAGCGCAGGATCGAGGTCAGCTCGGCCTTGCGGCCCAGATACCTCACCCGCAGCTCCTCCAGCTCGGCGGCACTCGAAGCCTCGAGCACGGCCCGCTCCGCCTCCTCGGCGATCCGCTCCAGGCGCTCCAGGGGTCCGTCGCCCGGGTCGTCGTGGTTGTTCGAGGCGGGATCAGGCATGGCTGGCACGATATTCGTACAGGCAGAGGGTGGCGGCCATCGCGACGTTCAGCGACTCCGCCCCGGCGCTGTCGAGCGGCACGTGTGCGATCTCGTCGCATGCGGCCAGGACGTCGTCCGGCAGTCCGGCCCGCTCGGCGCCGAGCGCGAACAGCAC
>JBOGZM010000191.1:0-2570 GCA_050697255.1 Solirubrobacterales bacterium | reverse complement strand
GGCATGGACGCCGTGCGTGGGCCCCGCGCTGGCCTCGATCCTGGGGCTCGCGGCGACGCAGGACACCGTCGCGCAGGGCGGCGGGCTGCTGGCCGTCTATTCGGCGGGGCTGGCGGTGCCGTTCCTGCTCACGGCTGTCGCCTTCAACCGGGCCACGACCGCCTTCGAGTGGGTCCGTCGCCACTACGCGGTGATCAATGCGGTCGCGGGCCTGTTCCTGATCGCGATCGGCGTGCTGGTGCTGACCGGCGAGCTGTTCCGGCTCAACATCGAGGCGCAGAAGGTGCTCGACGACTGGGGCCTGAACTTCTTCCAGGAGGTGTAGGCGACGCGACGCGTCTCGGCGTTGCCCGTCCGTGCGAACTCGACGGGGGGAAGCCCGCGTCAGGCCGCGAGCTCGATCGCGGCGCCCAGCCACGCCCGCAGATCCGGCAGCACAGCCGGATCGATTCCGTGGCCGACCGGCGCCTCGCGGTACAGCAGCCGGTTGCCCGCCGCCTCGAGCCGCTGGCGCGCGAGGCGCTCGAACTCGACGCTGATGATCGGGTCGAGCGTCCCGTGCGTGATCGCGA
This sequence comes from Solirubrobacterales bacterium, assembly GCA_050697255.1. Lineage (GTDB taxonomy): Bacteria > Actinomycetota > Thermoleophilia > Solirubrobacterales > JBBDJG01 > CAVSXO01. The sequence goes on along the minus strand of JBOGZM010000191.1, from coordinate 1,998 downwards.
TCGGCAGCCCCGGCCGCTCGAGGTCGAGCTCGAATCCCTCCACCTCGGGGATGAACCCGCTCATGGCAAGCAGCCCGGCCGGCGAGGGGCGGCCGGCGGCCAGCGCCAGCGCGTACGACATCACGGCGCCCTGCGAGAACCCGCCGATCACGGTCCGCTCCCACGGGACGTCGGTCTCCCCGGCGAACGCATCCAGCCATTTCGTGAGGGCTTCGTAGGTCTGCAGGAACGTCTCCCGGTGCGGATAGCCGACCCGCTCGACGATGTACCAGTGAAAGCCGCCCGGGGGCAGCGTCAGCGGCCCGCGCGGGGTCGCGCCCACGCGCCGGCGCTCGGGATCGAGCTCGTCGAGCAGCGGGAACAGGTCGGACTCGTCCACCCCCCGGCCGTGCAGCAGCACGAGCGCGCCGTCCGGCTCGCCGGCCGGCGGCCGGATGCGATGGACCAGCAGGCCCAGGCCCTCCGCCACCGCTACATGCTCTCGGGCGCCGAGACGCCGAGCAGATCGAGAACCCGCGCGATCACGCGCCGGGTCTCGTCGGCGAGGACGATCCGCAGGTCCTCGAGCTCGGCCGGCTCGGCGCCGACCACCCGGCAGTCGCGATAGAACGCGTGGAAGTCCGACGCCACGTCGTGCGCGTAGGCGGTGAGCCGGTGCGGCCCGCGGCGCTCCGCCGTCAGGCGCAGCTCCTCGGGCAGCTCGAGCAGCCGCTTCACGAGCGTGCGCTCCGCGGGCTCGAGCGGTGCGGACCCCGTCCCGAGGTCGGCCTGGCGGGCCCGGGCCACCCGTTCCTCGCCGGCGTTGCGCAGGATGCTCGCGATGCGTGCGTGCGCATACTGCACGTAATAGACCGGGTTGTCCTGGCTGCGCTCGCGCGCCAGGTCGAGGTCCAGGTCGAGCGTCGTGTCATGCGAGCGCTCGAGCATGAAGAACCGGGCTGCGTCGACCCCGATGTCGTCGATCAGCTCGTCGAGCGACACGAAGTCGCCCCGGCGCTTGGACATCTTGGAACGCTCCCCCCGCTCCACGATGTGGACGAGCTGCATGATGATCGTCTCCAGCTTCCCGGCGTCGTCGAGCGCCTCGAAGGCGGCGTGCATCCGCGGCCTGTAACCGTGGTGGTCGGCGCCCCACACGTCGATCAGCCGGTCGTACCCGCGCTCCCGCTTGTGATCGTGGTAGGCGATGTCCGACGCGAAGTAGGTGTGCTCTCCGGACGAGCGGCGCAGCACGCGGTCCTTGTCGTCACCGAAGGGGGTGGTGCGCAGCCAGGTCGCGCCCTCGGACGTGTAGACGTGCCCCAGCCGCTCGAGCAGCGCGATCCCCGCCTCGACGCGACCGGCCCCGTGCAGCGACCGCTCGGACACGAACCGGTCGAACCGCACGCCGAAATGCTCGAGCGTCGCACGGACCTCCGCCAGCATCAGCTCCAGCCCGCGCCGGGTGAGCGCGTCCAGGTCCGAAGGATCGAGTCCCTCGTCGCGCAGCCGCGCGGCCAGCTCGGCCACGTAGTCGCCCTCATATCCTCCCTCCGGGACTGGTTCGCCGCTCATGCGCGCCGCGATCGAGAGCCCGAACAGCTCGACCTGCGAGCCGTGATCGTTGACGTAGAACTCCCGCTCGACCTCGTGCCCGGCCAGCTCCAGCACGCGCGCGAGGGAGTCTCCGTAGGCGGCGTGGCGGCCGCCGGCCGCGTTCAGCGGGCCGGTCGGATTCGCGCTCACGAACTCGAGCAGGATGCGCTCACGCTCTGCGGGCGGCACGACCCCGGCGCCGAAGCGGTCGCCCTGATCGCGCAGGCCCTCGAGCGCGTGCCGGAACCAGGCGTCGGACAGGAACAGGTTGAGGAAGCCGGGCCCCGCCACCTCGGCTCGCTCGAGCTCCTCGCCGAGGCCCGTGCCAAGCTGGGTCCCGACCGCCTCCGCGATCTCGCGCGGAGGCGCCTTCAGCGCCGGCGCGAGCAGCATCGCCACGTTCGTCGAGAAGTCCCCGAACTC
>JBOGZM010000190.1:0-3316 GCA_050697255.1 Solirubrobacterales bacterium | reverse complement strand
GTCGAGATGGGCATGCAGCCGAAGAGCACCGGCGACCGCGTGTTCGATGCTGTGCTCGGGCACCTGTACTTCCGCCGCTGGCTCGATCAGTCGCTCGACGCGCTCCGCCGCACGGCCGGCAAGAGCTAGCTGTAGATCCCAACTAGGTTGGTCCCGGTCAGCTCGCTAAAACGGACCGCGGGCGTCTTTTTGGCCAGGGAGCCGTGTGGTCGTCTGAAGTTGTACCGCTCGAGCCACGGCCCGAGCGCTGTGGTGCGCTCCCGCGAGGAGGCGTAGATGCGGATGTAGGCCCAGTCGCGCATCAGCGTCTGGATGAAGCGCTCGGCCTTGCCGTTCGTGCGCGGACGATAGGGACGCGTGCGCAGGTGGCGGATGCCGAGCTCGGTGCACGCCGCGGCGTGCAGCGCCGAGCGGTAGCCCGAGCCGTTGTCGGTCATCACACGCTCGACGCGGATCCCCTGGATGCCGAAGTACGCGACTGCCCGGCGCAGGAAAGCGACCACATCGGCGGCGGTCTCGGAGCGCAGCACCTCGACGTAGGCGAGCCGGGTCGCGTCGTCGACGCAGACGTGCACGAATTCCCAGCCGCGGCGCTTGCGATGCAGCCCGGGCCCGCGCCGAAGCCAGCGCTTGCCGGCGCCGTCGATGCGGCCGAGCTTCTTGACGTCGATGTGCAGCAGCTCGCCGGGGTGGCGGCGCTCGTAGCGGTTCGGTGGCTCCGGCGGTTCGAGCCGCGAGCGCTTGCCGAGCCCGATCCGCTTGAGGATCAGCGAGACGGTCGAAAGCGCCATGCCGAGCAGCTCGGCGATCTCGGCGGCGGTCATGTGCAGCCGCCTGAGCGAGTCGATCGCGCGCACCAGGCGCTTGGGCGTGGCGTTCGGGCTGTGGCGCGGGCGCGAGGAGCGATCCTCGAGCGCCTCGCCGGCGGCGGCTCTGCGGACCCACTTGCGGGCGCAGCGCACGCTCACGCCGGCGGCCGCGGCCGCCGACCTGAGCGACCACTTCTGCTCGAGCACCCGCCTAGCCATCAGGGCGCGGCTGTTCGGGCAGGTGCGGGCGTTACGGTGGAGCTTCATCCGGTGTCCTCCTTGGGATGGGTGGCTTCGACACCCCCAGCCTCCAAGGAGGCCCGGATGAACCAACGTGCTTAGGAGCTACAACTAGACCAGGTACTGCTTCCACGTCGCCGGAATTACCGGGGCTGCGACGCGGATGAACACGGTCGGGCCAGGGGCTCGGGGCGCCTTGCGTGGGCGCATGCCGGTCTCCACCGGCATCCGGTTGCCCTTGCGCCGGTTGCAGGGCGCGCAGGAGGTGACGATGTTCTCCCAGTTCGTTTCCCCGCCTCGGCTGCGCGGCACCACGTGGTCCACGGTCAGATGCACGCTCGTGCCGCAGTATTGACAGGTCCACGAGTCCCGCGCGAAGATCGCCCGGCGGGTGATCCGGCGGCGCCTCTTGTCGCGCGGAAGGCGCACGTAGGTGACGAGCCGGATCACGACGGGGTGCGGCAGGGTAACGCTCTCCGAACGTACGGTACGGCTCGCCTGCTCCACCAGCTCCGCCTTCTCCTTCAGCACCAGCACGACCGCACGGCGCACGGAGCAGACGTTCAGGGGCTCGTACGAGGCGTTGAGGACGAGGACGCGGCCGGTGTCAGCCCGGCGCGGGCCGCCCGCCCGCGCTGGGCGTGCTGGTCCCTCGGGTTGACTCGCCTCTCCCTCGCGAACGGGGGTGGGACCAGCGTCATTCCCGGGCTGCGCGCGGCGGCTCCCTGCGGGCGCCGCCGACGCGTGTGCTCTTGCGGTCGCGGCTTCCACTGCGCTAGGCCAGAAGTGTAACCGGCACCGACCGGCTCTTTCGACCTACGGGGTCGCGCTCTGGGGCGCGGCGGGATAGCACCCGAGCACGCGCACTGTCTCGACCGAGCCCTGCACGGCGGCCAGCGCAGCGGCGATCGCCGGGTCGGTCTCTGCGCCGGCCAGATCGGCGAAGAAGACATATCGGCCCAGGCCCTGCTTACGGGGACGAGACTCGATCTTGCTCAGGTTCACCCCGCGGCCGGCGAACTCCTGGAGGATGTCGACCAGTGAACCGGGCGTGTCCGGGAGCCCCCAGAAGGCGACGGACGTCTTGAAGGAACGGGCGTCCTGCGACAGGCCGCCATCGTCCTGTCGCGCGAGCCATACGAAGCGAGTCTCGTTGCCCTCCTGGTCCTCGACCCCGGCCTCCAGGACCACGCAGCCGTACAGCTCTGCCGCCAGGCCGGTGCCGAGCGCGGCCCACGGCTCGGTGGACTCGGCGACGAGCCGCACGGCATCCGCGGTACTGGCGGCCGACACGACCTCCGCCCCGCCCAGGTGCCCGCGCAGGTACCGCGCACACTGACCGCTGGCCTGCGGGTGCGACACCACTCGGGTCACCTGGTCGAGCGACAGGCGCTCGCGGGCGATCAGGTAGTGACGTACGGGATGCACTATCTCTCCGACGATCCTGACCGCGTCGGTCTCGAACACGAGCGCGTCCAGCGTGGCGTTCACCGAGCCCTCCACGGAGCTCTCGATCGGGACGATGGCACGCTCTGCTCGACCGTCTTCGACCGCCATCACGCAGTCGTAGATCGTGGCCAGTGGCAGGGGCTCGAGCGCCGCGCGCTGCGCCTCGTCGAGGGCTGCCAGGAGCGCCTCCTCGCTGAACGTGCCCTCGGGCCCGAGGAAGGCGACCCGCATGGGGGCGTCTACCCGGAAGCTGCCTTGGCTGACGCGGCTGGAGGCGAGGCTTCCCTGGCCGCATCGACGGACTGGCGGCCGAGTGCCGTCTTGACTGCCTGGTCCTCCTCGGGGGACAGCTCGAGCTCCGCGGTGCCGTCGCGCACGCCCTTCACGTAGAGGCGCGCCTGGTCCCGGTGCAGGATGGAGGAGAGCACCACCCCGGTGCCCTGCTCGTCGAGGAACGCCATCGAGCTCGACTGCCGTCCGCTCATCTCGTTGTAGGCGTCATACCGGATCACCGCGGTGCGGCTGATCCCGCGGGCGATGCGGGCCTCGTCGGTCTCGAGCCGGCGTTGCACCTGCGCGAACGTCGACTCGACCAGCTCCCGCAGCTCCACGAACGCGATCTCGATGCCCTCGGCGTGCGTGATCAGGTCGCGTTCGCCGCTCGTGCCGAGCACCACGGTCTGCGCCCGGCGCAGCTTGCGCAGCTTCGCGAAGAGCAACAGAGCCAGCAGCAGCGCAACCATCGCCACTCCCCCGGCGGCCAGCGCGGCGATGCCGGCGGCCGATGTGAGGTCATCGGGCACGGAGGAAGGATATCC
>JBOGZM010000189.1:0-1751 GCA_050697255.1 Solirubrobacterales bacterium | reverse complement strand
TCTCGGCCGTGGGCGTGTACGCCGAGCGCTGCGAGGTTCACATGGGCGTCGTTTGGATCAAGGCCCTCACGATCCGCACGGGCCACGCGAACGTGATCGCGCACGTCGACTCGGTGCTCGCCATGATGCAGGCGGGCCTGCTCGACCCGACGCCGCTCGTGAGCCGTCACATGAAGCTGGACGAGGCGCCCGAGGCGTACGAGGCGTACGCGAACCGGGAGGCGTTGAAGATCGTTATGGCACCCTGAGGAGGATCCGATGACCGTGACCGCTCCACCCGATTCGCTCTCCGACGCGGCACGCCGCTTCCTCGCGAGGCCCCATCACCTGCTGATCGGGGGCGAGCGCGTCCCCGCTCGGGACGGGCGCACGTTCGAGTCGGTCGATCCCTCCACGGGCGAGGCGATCGCGCATGTGGCGCAGGCGGGCACGGACGACGTGGACGCCGCTGTGAGCGCCGCCGCCGACGCGTTCGAGCAGGTCAGTCCGTGGCGCACGGCGCCCGCGACGCAGCGTTCCCTGCTGCTGAGCCGGCTCGCCGACCTGGTCGAGGAGCACGGAGAGGAGCTGGCCGAGCTGGAGTCGCTCGACAACGGCAAGCCGGTTGTCTACGCGCGCCAGATCGACGTGCCTCTGACGGCCGCCCACTTCCGCTACTTCGCGGGCTGGCCCACGAAGATCGAGGGCGAGACGATCCCGGTCGGCGCCCCCAACATGCTCTGCTACACGCGCAGGGAGCCGGTCGGGGTCTGCGGCCAGATCATCCCGTGGAACTTCCCCCTGATGATGGCGTCCTGGAAGGCCGCGCCCGCGCTTGCCGCCGGCTGCACGGTGGTGCTGAAGCCCGCCGAGCAGACTCCCCTCACCGCGCTGCGGCTCGGAGATCTGGCGCTCGACGCGGGCTTCCCGCCCGGCGTCTTCAATGTCATCACGGGCGACGGGAAGACCGGCGCCGCGCTGGTCGACCATGCCGGAGTCCACAAGATCTCGTTCACCGGCTCGACCGCGGTGGGGCGCGAGATCGGCGCCAAGGCGGGGCGGGCGCTGAAGCGCGTGACGCTCGAGCTGGGCGGGAAGTCGCCGAACATCATCCTTCCCGACGCCAACCTGAAGGCGGCGATCGGCGCCTCGTTCCAGGGCATCTACTTCAACGCCGGCCAGGCCTGTAACGCCGGCTCGCGGCTGTTCGTCCACAAGGACCAGTTCGACGAGGTGGTCTCGGCGCTGGCGCAGCGGGCGCCGAAAATGAGAATGGGGCCCGGCCTCGATCCCGACACCCAGCTCGGTCCCCTGGTGTCCGCCGAGCAGCGTGACCGGGTGGCGGGCTACATCGAGAAGGGGAAGCAAGAGGGCGCCGAGCTGGTCACGGGCGGGGGAGGCCGTGGTCCGGGCTACTTCATGGAGCCGACGTTGTTCGTCACCGAGTCGGATGACCTCGCGATCTCACGCGAGGAGATCTTCGGGCCGGTCCTGGTCGCGTCGCCCTACGACTCCGTGGAGGAGATCGCCGCGCGCGCGAACGGCTCCGAGTACGGGCTCGCGGCCGGCGTGTGGACGCGCGACATCGGCGCCGCCCATCGCCTCGCGGCGCTGCTGGAGGCCGGCACGGTGTACGTGAACGTCTGGGGCCTCACCGACCCCGCGGCGCCGTTCGGAGGCTTCAAGGCCTCCGGCGTCGGCCGGGAGCACGGCCGCGCAGGTCTCGAGGAGTACCTCGAGACGAAGACCGTCTGGACCAGCCTGAACTGACG
>JBOGZM010000188.1:0-5231 GCA_050697255.1 Solirubrobacterales bacterium | reverse complement strand
CCCGTCAGGTCGTCTGCGGAGCTGCTGCCCTGGGCCTGCGGGAGCGGCCCGGTCGCGCCACTCTCTGCAGCTCGGCCACCGACTCCCTGATGTCGCCCCCGAAATCGTCCAGGTCCTCCATCGCGTCGTAGTCGCCCATCATGCCGATATCGACGTTCCCGTTGTAGCTCATCATGGCCACCGCGAGCGCGCGCTCGGGCGCCAGGAACGGAACCGGCACCAGCTCCTGCATCTCACGGCCGATCAGATAGAGCGGGAACTGGGGGCCGGGCACGTTCGTGACCAGCAGGTTGTAGGCGCGGGTCGAGAAGTTGAGCCGCGACGCCTGCGCCAGGATGGTCGGCGGCGCGAAGTCCTGAAGCCGCGTGAGCGCCTCCGCTCCCACCGCCTGCTTGGACTCCTTCAGGCCGCTCATCGAGTCCGACACGATGCGGTAGCGCTCCAGAGGGTCGGTGGCGTAGACCGGTAGCGGCCCCAGCATCGCCGTGATCCGGTTGCCGAGCGCGCCCTTGTGCTCGTCGGCCCGGATCGAGACCGGCACGATCCCGCGCAGCTCGAGGCCGGCGGTCCGCACACCGTGGCGGCGCAGCCAGCGGCCCAGCGCGCCCGACACGACCGCCAGGAACACGTCGTTGACGGTGCCGCCGAGCGCGTCCTTGATCTCCTTCAGCTCCTTCAGCAGGAAGCGCACCCACAGGACGCGGCGATGGGGCCCGATGGGCACGTTCAGCAGCGTCTCCGGGGCCGGGTTCGCAAAGCTCCATGCGACGTTCCCGAGTCCCTCCGCCGCCTCGCGCACGTCTGCCGCGGTCTCGAGCGGGCTCCTGGCCGCGTGGAGCGCCCGTCGCGCCGCGCGTGCCGGGAACCCCGCGATGCCCTTCACGCCCTCGGCCACCAGCGCGGCGTCGCTGGGCTCCACCGCGGGCGTCCAGCCCTCGGCGGCGATCGGCGTCGGGCTCAGCGAGGTGTCGAACAGGACGGTCGTGATGTCGACGCCGGACACGCCGTCCACCAGCGCGTGATGCGTCTTGTTGATGAGCGCGAAGCGCCCTCCCTCCAGGCCCTGCACGAGCCACAGCTCCCACAGCGGCTTGGAGCGGTCGAGCCGCTGGGAGAAGATCCGGCCGGTCAGCATGCGCAGCTGCTTCTCACTGCCGGGGCTCGGGAGCGCCGTGTGGCGCAGGTGGTACGCGAGGTTGAAGCGGGGGTCGTCGACCCACAGCGGCCGGCCCATCTCGAACCGCGGATAGGCGAGCTTCTGCCGGTAGCGCGGCACCAGGTGGAGCCGCGACTCGACGTGCTCGCGCAGGTCGGCATGGGTCGGCGGAGGGCCCTCGAACAGCATCACGGCGCCGATGTGCATGTGCGAGCCGCGCTTCTCCTGGTCCAGGAACGACACGTCAACGGGGCTCAGCCGCTCCATATGGCGCTGCGTCACTTCGCCTCCCTTCGCCGCCGGCCGGGAAAGCCTAAGGGCGCGGGCCGCCACGCGCAAAGGCCGGGCGCGGCATTGCGGGGCGCTCACTCGTGCTCGGTGACCGAGACCGGCAGGCCCTCGACCGCGAAGGCGACGGCGTCGACGAAGCACCAGCACCAGTCCTCGCCGGGCTCGAACGAGAGCACGATCGGATGACCGTGCTCGGCCGCGTGCCGGCTGGCGTGCCGGTTCGGGGACGAGTCGCAGCAGCCGACCTCGCCGCAGGTCAGGCAGAGGCGCAGGTGCATCCAGCGCGCGCCCTCCGCGATGCACTGGGAGCAGCCCCTGGTGCTGCTCGGCTCCACCGGCTTGATCTGATCGAGATGTCCGCAGATCTCTGCCATGTCTTTCAGCGCCGCGATGCGCGGTCGAGGACCGTATCGAACCAGCGATCGGGCAACACCGCGCGGAGGGTCGCGAGCAGCCGCGCGCGCGGGCCGACGAGGTAGCGGGTGCGCGGGCGGTCGGCCGTCAACGCGTGCGCGACGACCTTGGCCACGGCGCTTGGGGGAACCGCCTCGCGGGTTCGCTGGGCCGCGAACGAGCGCGCGGCTGCGATCGCGGCGCCGTAGTCGGCCGCGGCGTCCGGCATGCGCTCCAGCAGCTCGTCCGCGTTCGCATTCCCTCTGTCCCAGATCTCCGTCGCGATCGGGCCCGGACGCACGAGCGATACCTCGATGCCCCACGGGCGCAGCTCGCGGCGCAGCGAGTCGCTGATGCCCTCCATCGCGTGCTTCGATGCCGCGTACGGGCCGAGCAGCGGCAGCGCGACGCGCCCGCCGATCGATCCGATGTTCACGATGCGCCCGCGCGCCGTCCGCACCAGGGGCAGGAACGCCTGGGTGACGGCGACCTGGCCGACGAGGTTCACCTCCATCTGACGGCGGAACTCGTCGATCGGCAGGTGCTCGAGCGGCCCGGGCACCGCGATGCCCGCGTTGTTCACGAGGCCGGCGAGTCCCGCTCCGCCCACCGCCTCGGTCACCCGGTCGCGGGCGGCCGCGATCGAGTCCGCGTCCGTGACGTCGATCCGGAGCGGCTCGATCGAGGGGCGATCGGAGCGCAGGCGTTCCGCGTCCTCGTCTCGGCGCACGCCCGCGAACACGCGGAACCCGCGCGAGTCGAGGTCCAGCGCGCACGCCCGCCCGATGCCGGTGGAGGCACCCGTGATCACGACAGCCCCCCGGCCGCCGGCGTTGTCGGCCATCGGCGCGACCTTATCCATATCCCCAGGTCTATATCTCCAGGCGCGAGTCCTCGAGGTCGAGGTCGCGCTCGATGCGCCGCATGACCTGATCGCTGATCACGCCCTGCCGGCGCAGCTCGATCACGGCGGCACGCTGCGCCTCGAGCAGCTCACGCTGGATCCGCTGGTAGTTGCGCGAGCGCTCCTCGATCTCGCCGTCGCCCTCGCCGTGGTGGCGCTCCGCGAATCGGCGCTTGCGGTACCGGTGAGTCGTCCGCAGCCGCTCGACGGTGTCGTCGCGCGCCCAATCCTCGCTGGCCAGCTCATCGAGTCGCGCGAGCGCTGCCTGGGCTGCCCGCAGGCGGGCATGGTTCTCCTCGTGGTCGGGCTCGGGGTCGTCCGGGATCGGCAGCCGGCGGATCAACGGCGGCAGGCTCAGGCCCTGGAGGACGAGCGTGAAGAGGATCACGCAGAAGGTCAGGAAGATGATCAGGTCGCGATCGGGGAAGGGCGCGCCGGCGTCCGTCTCGAGTGGGATCGCGAGCGCCGCGGCGAGCGACACCGCGCCACGCATGCCGCTCCATCCGACCAGCAGCGGCTCATGCCACGGCGAACCCGGGTCCTGCCGGCGGACCTTTCCCAGCAGCCGCCGCGGTAGGTACGTGAGGGGGAACACCCACAGCAGCCGGATCACCACGACGGACACGCTGGTCAGCAGGCCGTACGCCAGCAAGGTGGCCGCCGACTCCCCCTCGATGCCGTCGATGACGCTCTCGAACTGCAGCCCGAGCAGCGTGAAGACGAGCGCGTTGAGCACGAACACCAGCACTTCCCAGACCGCGAATCCCTGCAGGCGCACGGTCGGAGTCACCAGCTCGGGGGTGTGCCACCCCATGTAGATGCCGACCGTGACAGCAGCCACGACCCCCGACACGTCCAATGCGACCGCCGGGAGGTAGGCGAGGTAGGCCGTCATGAGCGAGACCGCGATCTCCGTGGGTGGGTCGTCCAGCCGGCGCCTGATCCACGCCACGATCCAGCCCACCGCGAGGCCGATCGCGAGCCCGCCGACCACGCTCAGGACGAACTCGCCCGCCGCTTCCCAGAACGAGAACGTGCCGGTCAGGACAGCGGCGACCGCGAATCGGTACAGGACCAGTGCGGTCGCGTCGTTGACCAGGCTCTCTCCCTCCACGATCGTGACGACGCGGCGCGGCACGCCGAGCCGGCGGGCGATCGACGTGGCCGCGATCGGGTCGGTCGGCGACACCACGGCGCCGAGCACGAACGCGGCGCCCCAGGAGAGCCCGTCGATGAACGCGTGCGCCACGACGGCGACGCCGAGCATGGTCACGGTAACCAGGCCCAGAGCGAGCAGTGAGATCGGCCGCACGTTGGCGCGCAGGTCGCGCAGCGAGGAGAAGAAGGCGGCCGCGTACAGCAGCGGCGGCAGCACGATCACGAGCACGAGGTCCGGCGGCAGGGTGACGTTGGGCACCCCGGGGGTGAACCCCAGCGCGAGGCCGAAGAGGACGAGCATGATCGGGTACGGCAGGCGCAGGAACTGGGCCGCCACGACCAGCGCGGCGGCCGCGGCCAGGATGCCGAGCACGACCAGCTCGGTGGTGCCGGCGTCGAGGGCAGCGGCGATCGGAAGCGTCTCCATGAGATGAAAGTTTGCCGATAGGGTGAGCCGTTCCCCCCAGGAGGAGGTGGATATGGCCGAGCGCTGGTTCTCCGAGCAGGAGCTGGGAGAGATGTCGCGGCCCACCATGGACCGCGCGATCGAGGCCCTCGATCGCGGCGACGTGGACACCGCGCGAGCGCTGTGCGAGGAGATGAAGCACGAATGGCGCCTGCTGCACGACCTGATGGTCGGCGGCATGGCCGGCCTGATCAGCTTCGTGCAAGCGCGACTCGGCGACGACGGCGTCGAGGAGGCATGGACCTACAGCCTCGAGCGGGGCTGGAAGGGCCACGCGGAGGCGATCTCACGGCAGGACCGCCGGTGGATGGTGCGTGCGCTGGCCGCGAACTGGCGCGCACACTCGTGCAGCGGCACGGGCCCGCACCCGGGCGCGTTCACGATCGCCGAGGACGACGAGAAGTTCACCTTCGCGATGAACCCGTGCGGCTCGGGCCAGCGGCTGTGGCGGATGGGCGGCTACCAGGGACCGGACGGCCTCGGCGTCACGGAGCGGGCGCACGACTGGAGCTACGGCCGCGAGGGGTTCCCGCTCTACTGCACCCACTGCACGTTCATGAACGAGGTGCTCCCGATCCGCTGGATCGGCCACCCCGTGTACCCGAGCGACCCGCCCGAGGACTTCGACCACGATCCGTGCACGTGGTACTGGTACAAGGACCCCGCCGACATCCCCGCGCGCCACTGGGAGCGTTACGGGATGGAGAAGCGGCGCGAGCGCCCTACGTGATCGAGCGGGTGTTCAGGCTCAGCCCGCCGTCGATCCCGACGGCCTCGCCGGTCACATAGGCGGCTTCCTCCGACGCCAGGTAGGCGACCAGCTCGGCCACCTCGCGCGGCGCCGCCATCCGGCCGGCCGGCAG
>JBOGZM010000187.1:0-2470 GCA_050697255.1 Solirubrobacterales bacterium | reverse complement strand
CCCTCCTCGTCGGAGAGCTTGCAGGCGCGCTCGAGCAGCCGCGAGTGCAGGTAGAAGACGTCGCCCGGGTAGGCCTCACGGCCGGGTGGGCGGCGCAGCAGCAGCGACATCTGGCGGTATGCGTACGCGTGCTTGGTGAGGTCGTCGTAGATGCACAGCGCCTCGCGGCCGGAGTACAGGAAGTACTCGCCCATCGCGCACCCGGCGTACGGTGCCATGAACTTGACCGGCGCCGCCTCGTCGGCGGACGCCGCGACGATGATCGTGTTCTCCAGGGCGCCGTTTTCGGCCAGCACCTCCGCGAGCTGCACGACGGTCGACATGCGCTGCCCGATCGCGACGTAGACGGAGACCAGGCCCGAATCGCGGTTGTTGATGATCGTGTCGAGCGCAATCGCCGTCTTGCCGGTCTGGCGGTCGCCGATGATCAGCTCGCGCTGGCCGCGGCCGATCGGGATCATCGCGTCGATCGCCTTCAGGCCGGTCTGCACCGGCACCTTCACGCCCTGGCGCTGGACAACCCCCGGCGCCTTGAACTCGGCGGGCCGGGTCTCGCTCGTCTCGATCGCACCCTTCCCGTCGAGCGGGTTGCCGAGCGGGTCCACGATGCGGCCCAGCAGCGCCTCGCCCACCGGGATGTCGAGCAGGTGCCCGGTGCGCTTCACGGTGTCGCCCTCCACGACCCTCTCCCACTCGCCGAACATCACGGTGCCGACGTTGTCGGACTCGAGGTTCAGCGCGAGCCCCGTCACGTCGTGCGGGAACTCGAGCATCTCGAACGACATGCAGTTCTCCAGGCCGTGCACGCGCGCGATGCCGTCCGCGACGGACAGCACGGTGCCGACCTCCGCGAGGTCCGCTCCGGCCACGTCGAGCCCCTCGATGCGGCTCTTCAGGATGTTCGTTATCTCATCGGGTTTGATCTGCATGTAACTCCTATCTTGGTCGCCCCATCCATTGGGGCTCCCCCCGCTGGGGTTCAAGTTCGTGTTAGGCGGCCTTCGCCACTTCCTTCCTGAGCTGTTCCAATCTGTGGCGGATGGATGCGTCGAGAATCGAGTTGCCGACCCTCAGCACGATGCCACCGAGTATGTCGGGATTCACCTTGCTCGCGAGCTGGAGGTTCTGTCCGGTCTGCTCCCGGATTCGCAGCTCGAGCTCCTGCACGACGGCCGGCTCCAGCTCGACCGCGCTCGTGAGCTCCACCGGCAGGCGCCGGTTCTCACGGTCCCAGAGCACGTCGAACTGACGGCGCACGCGGTGGATCACCGGCAGGCGGTGGTTCTCGATCAGGAGTTGGAGGAAGTTGACCAGCGTGGGGTCGGCGTCCAGGACGGTGCGCCGCAACCCGTCCTCCTTCTCCTGCGTGGAGAAGTAGGGCGAGAAGAAGAACACGGACAGTTCGCGGTGCTGCGCGAGCGCGTCCGCGAAAGCGCCCAGCTCGTCCCTGATGCGGTCCAGATTGTCGTGGTCCTTGGCGACCTCGAACAGGGAACGCGAGTAGACCTGTGCGATCTCCTCCATCGACCTACCTCGCCCCGCCGTCCTGCTGTCCGAGCGCCGCGAAGTCCAGCTCGCTGAGCGCCTCCTGCACGAGCCGCTGCTGGTCCTCGGGGCTGAGCACCTTGCGGGTCACCTTCTCGGTCGCCAGCACCGTCAGGTCGGCGACCTCGTTGCGGATCTCCTGGATCGCACGGCGCGCCTCGGCCTCGATGTCGCGGCGCGTCTGCTCGAGCAGCTCCTCGCGCTGGACGCGCGCCGCCTCGAGCGACTCGCGCTCGTGCTCCTCGGCCGCCCGCCGTGCGCGCACGACGATCTCCTCGGCCTGCTGCCGCGCCTCGTGCAACCGCTGGCGGTACTCCTCGAGGATCTTCTGGGCCTCGGCGCGCGTGTGCTCCGACTCGTCGATCGCCTGCTCGATCGCCTTCTGGCGCTTGTCGAGCGCGTCCTGGATGCGTGGGAACGCGAGCTTCCTCAAGATCCACAGCGTGACCAGGAACGCGATCAGCGTCCAGATCATCAGCCCCAGCTCGGGGGTGACGAGGAAGTTGCCGCCCTCTTCCTCCCCGCCTCCCGCTCCTGGCTCGGAGGCCTGTGCGATCACGAGGGCGGCGCTGTTCAGCCTTTCCAGCATCGACCTAGAGGAAGAACGCGATCAGGCCGAAGATGAACGCGTAGAACACGATCGCCTCGGTCAGAGCGAATCCGAGCCACTGGATGCTCGTGATCTCGTCGCGCATCTCCGGCTGGCGCGTGACCGACTCGATCACCTTCCCGAAGATGTAGCCGACGCCGATGCCCGGGCCGATCGTCCCGAGCCCGGCGCCGACACCAAGTGCGATCGCCTTGCCGGCGTCGGTGCCGTACGCGGCGGGATCGGCCGCCTGCGCAAGTTGGCTGAGTGTTCCTGGGTCAACCATGGTTCCTCCTAGATGTTTGGTCGTGCATCCGAGTGCGTGTGGTGGTGCGA
>JBOGZM010000186.1:0-7209 GCA_050697255.1 Solirubrobacterales bacterium | reverse complement strand
GTGCCCTCGCGGCACCGCGCCAACGGCGCCACCACGTGGACGCCTACGGGGCCATCTAGCGGCGCTGCGTGTTCGCCCAATCGCACAGGCCGCGGAAGCCGGCCTGCATGAAGTCGTTCAGCCCAGCCGCGGCGAACACGGCCGTGACGGTGCGCCCGGTACGGGGGTGCGCCAGCCGCACGCCCACAAGACCAAGGGCGGTCCACGCGCCCACGCAGCGGCTGCAGGTGACGAGCTCGCCCAGGGCGCGCTGAAGGCGCCCGCCCCGCGGTCGCTTGCGTCCCACCGGGTCCTCGACAAAGGGCTCCCGCACCCATGAGCCCACCTTCTCTCGCGCCACGATCTTCGAGATCGAGAACGTGGCAGCGGTCAGCGGCAGCAGCTCGACCCCGGCGAGGCGCTCGGCATCGGCGTCCCGGCCTCGCGTCGCGAGCAGCAACCCCGCGAACAGAGCGGCGTGGACAGCGTTGATCGCGCCGTACTGCGCGGACCCCGCATCAGGCCCGGCGCGCAGGTTCTCAGGCGCAGGAAGCCTCGGGGCGGATGGCCCGGCGGCATCGATCGAGCTCAGGTCCGGGCGGCCGTCCGACATGCGGGGCGAATACCCGATCCGACTCCGCGGCAAAACGGGCCGCACCCGAAACGACGGCGTCGGTCTGCCGCGCTCGGGGCGACCGCCGGCGTCTCTTGCGAGCGCCCGCGCCGAGGCCGCCGCGCCGACGCGGCCGACATTCGGGTCGCTATTTCGGACCAGATGTCGGCCCCGGCGAGGGGCGCCGCACGGGTTTCGCTCCAAGGCTAAGTCGCGGCTGCCGCCCGCCGGGCCCGTCGCAGGCCGCGCTTCGCCAGCAATCCGTTCGCCAGCAGCAGCGCGGTCTTGTTCGCCGGGGCGCGGAAGCCCGACTCGGTGTGCGGCGCGTACAGGGCGCCCCGCTCGTCCACGGTCAGCCAGCCTGTGTGCTGCCGGGCGGCAAGACCGATCAGCTTCGGGCGGTACGAGTGCGCCAGTGCCCCTGCCCGGCGTCCGCCCGGCGGCAGGGGACGCGCCGCTGAGAGCCGGATCCCGGCGGGGCTCGCATCTCCGACCTCGACCGGAACGACCTCGGGGTGTCCGTCGGCGCCGACGTACGCGAGCAGGACGTGGTCGAGGGAGCGGAGGCGCTTCGCCGCGCGCTCGGCGTCGACACGCGGCCCGGTTCCGTACTTCGGCTCGTCCTGCGGGGGCGGCTCGCCGGCGGGGCCGGCCCCGAGCGTCTCTCGCGGTTCCGCGCACCGGTTGTCTCCCCACACGCTCACGCGATCGACGGCGACCTCCACCGGGATCCGGTCCTGGTAGTACTCGCGCAGCCAGCGGTCCCAGAACAGCTTCCCCTCCTTGGGCGGTCCCATGAAGAGCGCGGCCTGCGGCCTCACGGTGGTCTCGAGGTAGTCGCGGTCGGGCTCGGTGGCCGGTTTCGCCATGCCCTGCACGAGCACGAAGCCCGGGACGTCCGCGAAGCCGTGCTCGCGGGCGTGGTACGCGAGGGCCACGCGCGGGTTGCGGGCGATCCGGTCCAGCTTGCGGCCGAGGCCGAGCGATGTGGTGAAGGTGACCGTGCCGGCCTCCTGGTCACGCAGGCCGATCGGCGCCACGGCGGTCACGACCGCTCCGCCGGCGGGCGTCACATAGGCGAGCGCCGCGGTCAGGTCGCCGCCGATGACCTCGTCGATGTCGTCGGGCCACGTGATCGCCATGGGCTGTGGGGAACGTATCGTGTCGGTGAGGCGACCGTGGAGGAGGTGCTTACGTGAAGGTTCTGGTGACCGGAGCCAGCGGGCTGATCGGCTCGGCGCTGGTCTCGCGCCTGCGAGAGGCGCACGACGTCGTGCGCCTGACCCGCTCGGAGCGGCGCGGACCGGGCGAGTTCCGGTGGGACCCGCAGTCAGGCGAAATCGACTCCGCCGCGTTCGACGAGGTGGATGCGGTGGTGCACCTCGCCGGGGAGTCGGTGGCGGGCCGGTGGACGGAGGGCAAGAAGCGCCGGATTCGCGACAGCCGCGTGCTTGGCACCCGCCTGATCGCCGAGACCGCCGCCGGGCGTGAGTCGGGCCCGCGGGTGATCGTGTGTGCATCCGCGATCGGCTACTACGGAGCCCGCGGCGACGAGCCCGTCACGGAGGCGAGCGCACCAGGCGAGGGCTTCCTTGCCGGCGTGGTGCGGGAGTGGGAGGGCGCCGCGGAGCCGGCGCGGGCCGCAGGCATCCGCGTCGTGCACGTGCGCTTCGGGGTCGTGCAGAGCCCCCGTGGCGGCGCGCTGCGGACGCAGCTGCCCCTGTTCCGATTCGGGCTCGGGGGGCGGATCGGCAACGGCCGCCAGTACGTGAGCTGGGTGGCGATCGACGACGTCGTGAGGGCGATCGAGCACGCGCTGGGCAGCGAGCGCCTGTCGGGCCCGGCGAACGTGACGGCGCCCGCGCCGGTCACGAATGCGACCTACGCACGCACGCTGGGCCGCGTGGTGCGGCGTCCGGCGTTGCTGCCCGCTCCCGCGCCGGCGGTGCGGCTCGTGTTGGGTGAGTTCGCCGGGGAGGTGCTGACGGGCCAGCGCGTGCTGCCGGAGCGGATGCTCGCGGACGGTTTCGAGTTCCGGCACCCCGAGCTCGAGGGCGCGCTGCGACACGTGCTCGGCAGGAACTAGCCGCCCAGGCGCCTGCTAGTGCTGGCGCACCCGGAAGCTGAAGCGCCCGACCCGCACCGCCGGGGCCGGATCCCGCGAGAAGGAGACAGTCCCGCGGTAAAGGCCGCGGCACCACCGCTTGGCGCTCCGGCCGCCCGGCCCGAACGGCCTCAGCCGGTATCGCACCGTGGCGCCGGAGCGGTAGCGAATGCCGAGCGAGCTGGTCTCGATCCGCCCGCAGCCAGAGGGCCCCTTCACGGCGATCGAGAAGTTCTCGCCCTCGGAGGCGACCTCCTCGACCGCGCGGAAGCGCACCAGGAACATGCTGCGCCGGCTGCCGGTCCGCGGCGCCGCCTCCGGCAGGGGGGAGCGCCGGAACCGCTTGCGCTCGCAGCCGGCGAGCCGGTCCTCGCGATCCGCGATCACACGGTCGCGCCCGGCCCCGCAGTGGACGACGTCCCGGCGGCCGTTGGCCGCGTCGACCCGGTCCCGCCCGGCACCCGCCGTGAGCCGGTTCCGCGCCGCCGCGAAGCTGCCGGCCTCGTAACGCTCGGGCACGTCGCTCAGGCGGTCTCCGTCGGCGCCACCCGAGAGCCTGTCCTTTCCGGGACCGCCGATCAGCGCGTCGGCGCCCGCGCCCCCGGTCACGATGTCGTTTCCAATCGCGCCCTCCAGCGTGTCGGCGCCCGCCAGTCCCGCGATCCGGTCGTTCCCCGGGCCTCCGTCGATGCAGTCCGCGCCGGGACCCCCGCTGATGCGGTCGTTGCCCTCGAGTCCGAGCACCCTGGTGCTTGCCGCGGTCGCGGTGAGCGTCTCGGAGGCGCTCGTGCCGCGGATCACCGTGGTGCAGGCGGATGAGGCCGCCCCGCTGGCGCCCGCGGACAGCAGGCTGCCCCCGGCCAGCGCGACGGTGAGCATGGTCAGCGCGACTGCGATTCGCATCACGGCAACGTTAGACAGGTCCGGCCGCGATCCTGCCGGTCAGTGGACGGGTGACCGATAGGGTGCCCGCCCGTGCAACCGGACTGCAGGTTCTGCGCGATCGCGCGCGGGGACGTCGAAGCGCGGATCGTGCTCGACGACGAGCAGGTGCTCGCGTTCCTCGATCACCGCCCCCTGTTTCCCGGCCACTGCCTCGTGGTCCCGCGCGCCCACCACGAGACGCTGCCCGACCTTCCGCCGGCCCTGCTGGCACCCGTGTTCGGGGCCGCCCGCGTGCTCGCCGAGGCGATCGTGGAGGCGCTGGGGGCCGAGGGTTCCTTCGTGGCCGTCAACAACGTCGTCAGCCAGAGCGTTTCGCATCTCCACGTGCACGTCGTGCCCCGGCGCCGCAGGGACGGCCTGCGGGGGTTCTTCTGGCCCCGGACGCCGTACCGCGACGAGCAACACGCCGATCAGGTATGTGAGTCCCTGCGGCGGGCGGTGAGCCGGATCCGGGCAGCCTGACCGCCGAGGGAGGCGACCGCGCCGCGACGCCGAAGCAGAGAGGCCGGGACAACGACTGGAACGGAGGACCATGGCGGTAGAGCAGGCACTTCAGGGGTTCAGGGAGACGGAGAGCGGCGACAGCTTCTCGCTTCAAAACCCAAGGTTGCTGAAGGTCGAGCTGGCCGACGTGACGATCCAGGCCAAGCTCGGCACGATGGTCGCCTATCAGGGCGAGGTGAAGTTCGAGCGCGCGGGCAGCGGCGGCATGTCGCGGCTGATGAAGAAGGTCGCCACCGGGGAGGGGGTCGACCTGATGAAGGTCGCCGGCACCGGGGAGGTGTTCCTCGCCTTCCACGCCCAGGAGATCCACCTCCTGAAGCTGGCGGACGACCGGATCACCGTCAACAGCTCCAACCTGCTCGCGTTCGACGCCGGCATCGATTGGGACATCCGCAAGGTGGAGGGTGCCTCCGGCGTGCTGGCGGGCGGCCTCTTCAACCTCGAGCTGGCCGGCACCGGGCGGGTCGCGCTGCTCTCGGACGGTCCCCCGATGCTGCTCGAGCTGCACGGGGACTCGGCGTTCGCGGATCCGCAGGCCGCGATCACGTGGTCGAGCGGTGTGAGGACCGAGGTGAAGACCGACGTGAACCTGAAGACGCTGATCGGGCGCGCCTCCGGGGAGACGCTCCAGATGAAGTTCTCGGGCGACGGCTGGGTGCTGGTGCAGCCCTCCGAGGGAATGCCGGTCGCGCCGGGCGGGCGCGGCGGCGGCCTCGGGAACCTGCTCGGCAGTTAGAGCGTTCCTCTCCCGCTTCTCAGCGGGCTGAAATCCTCTGGTCCAGGGCTGTTCCTCGGGGAGCGAATGGTCGTCCTGGTCCGCGTAGGGCTACCTTGTAGCTCATGACCGCAAAGCCGCGCGTCGAGCTGCTCTGGTGGCCGGGCTGCCCCTCGCACGAGCGCGCGCTTGCCGACCTGCGTGATGCGGTGGGGGAGCTGGGCCTGAGCCCCGACGCCGTCGAGCTCGTCAGGATCGACACGGAGCAGGACGCCGCTCGCGAGCGGTTCGCGGGGTCCCCCACGATCCGGGTCGACGGCGCGGACCTGCTGCCGCCCGGCGCCGACGAGCCGATCGGCCTGACGTGCCGCCTGTACCGGCTTCGCGACGGGCGCGCCTCCCCGACTCCCGACCCGGCCGACCTGCGCGAGGCGCTGGTGGCAACAATGCGAGAGGAAGTGACCGATGCCTGACACCGCACCCGGCTTCCAGTTGCCGGACACTGACGAGAACCCCCACTCGCTGGACGGCGAGGGATCCGCCGCCACGGTCGTGGTCTTCACGTGCAACCACTGCCCGTACGCGCTCGCCTGGCACGACCGGATCGCGGCGGTCGCGCGCGACTACGCCGACCGTGGAGTGCGGGTGCTGGCGATCAACTCCAATGACGCGGAGCGGTATCCGGCCGACTCGTTCGGGGCGATGCAGAGTCGCGTGCGCGACGACGGCGGCTGGCCGATGCCGTATCTGCACGACGCGACGCAGGAGGTCGCGCGGGCCTACGGAGCCCAGACGACTCCCGACGTGTTCCTGGTCGACTCCGGGGGCGACCTGCGCTACCGCGGCGCGCCCGACAGCGACTACGGCGACCCGTCCCGGAACGCCGAGTGGCTGCGGGCCGCCCTCGACGCGGTGCTCGCCGGCTCCGACCCGGACCCGGCGGAGACGAAGCCGGTCGGGTGCAGCATCAAGTGGAGGTCGTGAGCGCCTCGGTGACGATCCGGTTCTGCTCGATGCTGTGCGCGGCCGGATACCCCTCACCGGGGCTGGCTCGGTACTCGCGCCCGATGTAATCGAGCTTCACGCCCTCGGGCACCAGCTCCCGCTCCCGGTTGCGCGTGAACATGAACCGCCGCGCGCCCATCTGCTTCGGCTCCTCCTGGACCCAGATGATCTCGGTCAGGTTCGGGTAGGAGGAGATCAGGTCCACGATCTCCTGGCGCGGGAACGGGTACAGGAGCTCCACCCGGGCAACCGCCACCTGCTCGTTGCCCGCGTACCGCTCGTGGCCCGTGATGTCGTAGTAGATGCGGCCCGCGCAGAGCAGCAGGCGCGTCACCCTGTCGCGCCGGCCCTCCGCCGTGGGGTCGTCGATCACCCGCTGCAGGCTGCCCTCCGCCAGCTCGCGCAGCGTCGAGAACGAGCGCTGGTTGCGCAGCAGGCTCTTGGGCGTGAACACGATCAGCGGCCGGATCTTCTCGACGAGCGCCTGGCGGCGGAGCAGGTGGAAGTACTGGCCGGGCGTGGAGACGTTCGCGACCCGGATGTTGCCCTCCGCGGCCAGGGTCAGGAAGCGCTCCTCGCGGGCGCTGGAGTGCTCGGGGCCGGCGCCCTCGTACCCGTGTGGCAGCAGCAGCGTGAGCCGTGACGTCTCGCCCCACTTGGCGAGGCCGGACACGATGAACTGGTCCACCGCGACCTGGGCGGCGTTCACGAAGTCGCCGAACTGCGCCTCCCACATGACCAGCGTCTCGGGGGCCTGCACGCCGTAGCCGTACTCGAACCCGAGCGCCCCCGCCTCGGAGAGCGGGCTGTTGTGGATCTCGAACGATGCCTTCGCTGCCTCCAGGTGCTGGACGGGCGCATACGCATCCCCGGTCTTCACGTCGTGCAGCACGAGGTGGCGCTGGCTGAACGTGCCGCGTGCCGTGTCCTGCCCGGTGAGCCGCAGCGGGTGCCCCTGGACCAGGAGCGTCGCGAACGCGAGCGCCTCCGCCTCGCCCCAGTCCACGGGGTCGTCGGCGCCGATCTGCGCCCGCTTGTCGCGCTGGGGCGCGAGCTTGCGGTGCACGTTGAAGCCCTCCGGGGCGGAGAAGACCTCCCTGTTCAGGGCCAGCAGCTCCTCGAGCGGATACGAGGTGTCCGGCTCCTCGCTCTGCGTGCGGTCGAGTTGCAGCTCACCTGTGGGTGGCCCCTCCTGGTGCTTGATGTCCTCGTGCGCCTCGGTGAGGCGGTCCTTTGCGGCCTCGAGCATCCGGTCCGGCTCGTCGGCGGGCATGATGCCCTGCGCCACGAGCTGGTCCGCGTAGATCTTGCGCACCGGTGGGTGCGTCTTGATCACGTCGTACA